>JAYVRQ010000652.1:0-12002 GCA_043776145.1 Chthoniobacteraceae bacterium | reverse complement strand
AAGCGAACGCGCTGCTCGCATCGGAAAATCCGTTCCTCGTCGATTTCGCGATGGCGAAGCTGATGGGTTTCGACTTCAAAAAAATCCGCCTGCTCGCGAACCACCGGCGCTTCCCGCACGAACCGACCGCCACGTTCGATCCCCGCGCGTTCCGGGTGACGCTGAACGGGCAAACCACCGCGACCGGCCTCGACGCAATCCCGGTGCTGCACCGCTTCATCCCCTCGCCCGGCTGGAAAGGGCACATCGAACTGGCATGAACTGGCGCAAGCACGCATTCCTCCTGGCGCACGACCTGATCGGTTCCGGCCTGCGCGCGCATTATCGCGAGTTCCTCGATGTCGGAGGCTGGAGCGCGCAGCGGTTGGAGGGATTGCATCGCGAGCGGTTCGGCGGGTTGCTGCGTCATGCGGTGGAAAATGTTCCGTTTTACCGCGAGCGCGCGGGTGCGGCGGAACTGTCCGCATTCCCGATCCTGAAAAAGGAAGACATCCACGCGCACTTCCACGACCTCATGGAGCCGTCGCTGCTCGCGGAATATCGCGCGGAAAAAAAACCGCGCGGTTACTCGTGGGCCGAGGTGAAAACGGGCGGCTCGACCGGCACGCCGACGACGGTGATCCACGACCGGGATTTCCGCGACTGGGGCCGCGCGGGGCGGCTGTATTCGCAGTGGATGTGCGGGTTCCCGATCGGCACGCCGTTCTTCATGCTGTGGGGCTCGATGCGTGACATCAATGAGGCGAAGGACTCGACCGCCAAGCGCGTGCTCAACTCGCTGCTGCAAGTCCATCCGCTCAACGCCTTCCTGATGGACGATGCGCGCATGACCGGCTACCTGCGCGAAATAGACGCTTCGGGCATCGGCCATCTAATGGCCTACGTCGATGCCGCGCATCAGCTCGCGCGCTTTCAGGAAAAAAGCGGGAGGCCGGTGCGTCCGCTGAAAACGATCATGGCCTGCGCGGGAACCGTGACGGACGAGACGCGGGAAAAACTCAGCCGCGTTTTCGGCGCGCGCGTCCACAACAAATACGGCAGCCGCGAATGCGCCGACATGGCCTGCGAATGCGCGGCGGGTGGCTTCCACATTTACGCGACGGGTGTGCATCTCGAGATCGTGGACGACGCCGGCCAGCCCGTGCCCGCTGGCACCACGGGCCGCATCCTCGTCACGCTCCAGCACAACCGCCGCTTCCCGATGATCCGCTACGAGATCGGCGACATCGGCGCGCTGAGTTCCGCGAAGTGCCGATGCGGCTCGCCGCTCCCGCTGCTGGAGCGCGTCGAGGGGCGCGTTTCCGAAATCATTACCGCGGAGAACGGCGCGTACGTCAGCCCCGTATTGATCCGGCATTTGATCGGCGTGGTGCATAACAACGGCTCGATCGAGCGATTTCAGTTCGTCCAGATGGGGGCGGCAAACTACACGCTGGCGATGCAGATGGATGCCGCATTGCCTGACGAAAAATTTGCGGAGATGATGGCACCCCTCAAGGACGACCTGGCGCGGGCACTTGGCGCGGGCGCGCAACTCAGCATCCAGCGGGTCGCGGACATTCCGCTCGGCGAAAGTGGAAAATTCCAATACGTGCGAAATGTTCACCGATACCATTGACGCTGCCGCTCCATCGCCGGTTTGGTCGCCGACGGCGGTGCGTTTTCGAGGGAGCGTTCCTGTGAATTTGCGACGGAGAAAAGTTACCCGCGTCCGCTGAGAAATGCGGCCACGGGATCGGGCAGGTGCTTGATGACATGGCTGCAAAGGATCACGTCATACTGCCGGTCGAGCAGCGCGTGGCTGTCCCAGTGCTCGATGTCGATCGTCCGCAAATCCGCTCTTTCGCAACCGCGCTCCCGGAGCATCCGTTGGACGGCCTCGACATTCTGCGGGTCGATCTCGACACCAAAGAGTCGGCTGTCGGGTGGGCAATAGCGAAAAAATGTCCCCGCGCCGAAGCCGTAATCGAGGATCTCTTTGCCCTCCAAACTGACGCCGGCCTGGCGGCAAAGTGTGAGTGCGAGCCGCACCTTCGCCATTCGCATGTAGGCGGCGTGGTGCAGCCAGCCCTGTCGTCCGCGATAGCACTCCTTGAAAGTGTCCTGGTCGGGTGCGGATGGATGAGAGGGAGTCACGGGGCCGCACGCTGCCTGATTTGCGCGCGGTTTCCAACGGGGAGTTATCGCCCGCGAACTGCCGTTGCCGGTTTTAGCAATACCGGTCCGCCCAGATCTCGAATGCCACGATGGCGTGAAGCTTGCGCGCGAAATTGCGGCGTCCGCCGAGGTGCGCCTTCACCGCGCTTTCCAGCGCCACCGGGTTCAGCAGGCCGCGCTTTCGCGTGCGCGCCGCTCCGGTGTATTCGAGCAGCAGACTGCGCAGCGGGCCGCGGTACCATTCGTCGATGGGCATTCCGAAGCCCTGCTTTGGTCGATCGAACATTCCCGCCGGCAAATGTTTTGCGAGGATGCGCTTGAGGATCGCTTTTCCGCCCGCGACGGGCTCGGCGCGGCAGCGGAAAGACATCGCTTCCAGAAAAATCTGCCGGTCGAGAAACGGGCTCCGAATTTCCAGCCCGACGGCCATGCTCGCGCGGTCCACTTTCGTGAGAATATCGCCGGGCAGATACGTCTCCATGTCCGTGAGCATGAAACGCTCGATCTCCCCGAACTCGCGAAAGCGGCTCCACGCTTCGTCGAAAGCATCCGGGCCGCGCGGTGTCTCCGGCGCGGCGAGCAGGGGATCGAGTTCCGCTTTTTTCCAAAGACTCGACAGCCAGCGCGCCAACTCCGGCGCGGTGCCGGTCGCGGCGGCTTCGAGACTCTTTTTTACGCGGTCGCTGCCGGGAGCGCGCGCGAGCAGGCCCATCGCCCGGAGCGCCGTGCGCGGGAGCCGCGATTGGTATTTCCGCGCGGCGGCAAAGTGCCGGTATTTCTCGTAGCCGCAGAACAATTCATCTCCGCCATCGCCCGACAGCGCGACCGTGACCTCGCGTTTGGTTTCGCGCGAAATGACGTACGTCGGCAGGAACGAATCGTCGCCCAGCGGCTCGGGCGCGCGCGCGAGGATGTCCGCGAATTCGGTGATGAGCGACGCGCCGTTCACGGAAATTTCGTGATGATCGGTGCCGAGATGCCGGGCCACCGCGGCGGCGTCGCCAGCCTCGGTCGCGGCGGAGTCGGTGAAGCCGACCGTGTACGTCTTGAGCTTGCCGGAAGTGGACTGCTGCGCGAGCGCGGCGACCAGGCTGGAATCCACGCCGCCGCTGAGGAAGCAGCCGAGCGGGACATCGCTGACGAGCCGCGTTTCCACCGCGTGCTTCAACGTGTTTTCCAAAGCGGCGGCGGCGGCTTCCACTGACGCATCGCGCGGCGGGGCGGGAGGCTGCGCGGGCAGCGAAAAATAGCGCTGAATCCGCAGCCCGCCTGCATCCCAGCAGCCATGATGTCCGGGCGGCAGTTGCTGAATTTCGCTGAAAATCGAGCGCGAGCTTGCCACGTAACCGAACTCGACATACTCCCGGAAAGCCTCCGGCGAGATCGACAGCGTGACCGCTGGCAACTGCCGAAACACCACCAGCTCCGATCCGAAAATCATCGTGCTCCCGCTCGCGAAAAAGAAAAAGGGCTTCTTCCCAAAACCGTCGCGCGCAAACACCAGACGGCGCGCGCGGCTGTCCCAGAGCGCGAACGCGAACATGCCGCTGAGTTTTTCAAAAAGCGCGTCGCCCCAGCTCTCGTAGCCATGCAGCAGGATTTCCGTATCGCTGCGGCTGCGAAAGGTGTGGCCGAGTCCCTCGAGTTGCTCGCGCAGCGGCTGGAAGTTGTAAATCTCGCCGTTGAAAACGACGACGAGTGTGCCGTCCTCGTTCGTCATCGGCTGCGCGGCGTTCGGCGAAAGATCGATCACGCGCAGCCGCCGATGCGCGAGCCCGCAGCGGGCGTCCGACCACACGCTTCCCTCGTCCGGGCCGCGATGCGCGAGCGAACGCTCCATCCGCAAAAGAGTTTCGCGCGGCGGGGAATTTTGAAAATCGACGTATCCGGCGATGCCGCACATGTGGCGCAAGGAATGATGGATATTCGCGCCGATGAAAAGCAAAGTTACGCACGATGACAGCCCCTCCGGCCCGCCGGGTTCTCTACGTTCACAACAGCGCCGACATTTACGGCGCGAGCCGCTCGCTGGTGCGCCTGCTCGGCGTGCTGGATCGTGCGCGCTTCGATCCGCTCGTGATGCTGCCCGCCGAGGGATCGCTCGCCGAGCAGGTGCGCGCGGCGGGCGTGCGCGTCATCGTGTATCCGGCGCTCAGCGTCATCGACCGCGCGGTTTTCAAATCGTGGCGGCTCCCGTTTTTCTTGCTCGGCATCCCGCGCTCCGTGCTCGGCCTCCGCGCGATTTTGAAACGCGAGCGCATCGACCTCGTGCATACGAACACGGGCGTCGTCCTCTCGCCCGGCCCCGCCGCGCGGTTCGTGGGCGTGCCGCATGTGTGGCACATCCGCGATTGGTTTCAGGAGTTCTCGGGGTTCTGGCGCGTGTATGAAAAGTGGATGCGCGCATTTTCCACGCGCATCATTGCGGTGTCGGGGCCGATCGCGGGGCAGTTCACGGATCGCGCGAAAGTTTGCGTGATTAACAATGGATTCGATGCGGGCGAGTTCGCGCTCGTCGATGCGAATGCGGGCGCGGCGTTTCGGGAAAATTACGCGCTCGGCGAGGCGGCAGTCGTCGGGTGTGTCGGGCGGATCAAATTGCAGCGGAAAGGGCAGGAAGTTTTTTTGAAAGCGGCGGGATTGCTGCGTGCGCGCGGCGTTCAGGCGAAGTGGCTCGTGGTCGGCGCGCCTTTCCCCGGCAACGAATCGCACCTCGAAGCCCTGCACGAAATCGTGCGCGAGCAAGGGCTCGGCGATGACGTGGTTTTCACTGGCGAACTCAAAGACCCGCGTCCGGCCTACGCCGCGATGAGCATCTTCGTCCTGCCGTCCGCGCAGCCCGAGCCCTTCGGCGGCGTGGTGATGGAGGCGATGTGCATGGGCCTGCCGGTGATCGCGACGAATATCGGCGGCTCGATCGAGCAGGTCGCCGATGGGGAAACCGGATACCTTGTCCCGCCCAACGATCCCGCCGCGCTCGCGGACAAACTCGAACTTTTACTGCGCGATGAAACGCTGCGGAAATCCCTTGGTGAAGCGGGCCGGCGGCGCATCGCGGAAAAATTCACGCTGGCCGGCATGGCCGAGAAAATCGTCCGCGTTTATGACGAATGCCTGAGTCACCCATGAATCCGCATCCCATCGTTTCCATCCAAAGCCTCGCCGATGGCGGCTATCCGGTCGTCATCGAGAAGACGCTGACCGACATCGGCTTTTTCCAAACCGTCCCGCCCGGCTCGCGCGTTTTTCTCAAACCGAATCTCACCTTCCCCGAGTTCCGTCCGGGCGTGATGACTTCGTTCGAGTGCCTGAGCGCCGTCACGAAATGCCTGATCGCACACGGCTACAAAGTCGTGATCGGCGAGGCGGACAGCGGCGGCTACAACCGCTTTTCCATCGACGAAGTTTTCAAGGGAATGGGCATCGACAAACTTGCGGCGGAGACGGGTGCGGAAATCGTGAACGTGAGTTTCACCGAATCGGAATGGCTGGAAGTGCGCGCGGGCCGGCGGACTTTGCGCGTGCCTTTTCCCCGCATGATGCTGCGCGAGATCGACGCCTTCATCACGCTGCCCGTCCCGAAGATTCACATGAACACGCTGGTCTCGATGTCCATCAAGAACCAGTGGGGCTGCATCCAGGAGCCGAACGAGCGGCTGAAACTGCACCCTTATTTCGCGGAAGTGATGTACGAATTCGAGAGCCGCCTGCCGCGCGCGTTCTCGATCATCGACGGACGCTACGGCCTGAACCGCACCGGGCCGATGCTCGGCGACGTGGTGGATTTTAATTTCGTGCTCGGCTCGAACGATCTCGTCGCCGCCGATCGCACCTGCTGCCGCATCATGCAGATCGAAGAGGAGCGTGTGGCTTATCTGCGTTACTTCAAATCGCGCGGCTGGTGGACGCCGTGGGAAGACATCCGCCTGCACGGCGATCCCGCGCAGTTTCAAAAGGGAAAATTTTACCTCGAAAGAAAGTGGACTGACTACCCCGGCCTCATTTGTTTCAACAACGCCTTCCTCGCCTGGCTCGGCTACCACTCGCCGCTCGCCGGATTCGCGCACTGGCTGCTCTATCTTTTTCGCGAGCCCTTTTACGAATACGACAAGGAGAAATCGAAGCTGCGCGACGAGGCGAAGTAATCACTCCAGCGGATACTTCCGCAGGCCGGAGAGCTGCGCGGCGATGCGGGCGAGGAAGAGCGGGTTGTTCACGAGATAGCGGCGGGCGAGGCGGCGCGGCTCGCAGCACATGCGGTAGAGCCACTCGAAGCCCGATCGCTGAATCCAGCGCGGCGCCTGCTGCACGCGCCCGGAGTGGAAGTCGAAGGCCGCGCCGACTCCGGCCATCAGCGTCACGTCGAGCCGCGGGAGATATTCGGCCATGAATCGCTCCTGCTTTGGCGTGCTCAGTCCGACCCACATCAGGTCGGGTTGCGCGGCGCGGACTTGCGCGGCGAGATCCCGCTGCTCGCCGTCGTTCAGCGGACGAAACGGCGGCGTGTAAGTGCCCGCGATCTGCACGCCGGGGAAGCGCGCTTCGAGCTTCGCCTTCAACTCCTCCGCCACACCCGGCGCGCCGCCGTAAAAGAAATGCCGGAACACGACCGTCTGCGTGGCGGCGAACATTTCCAGCATCAAGTCGGGTCCATAAACGCGCTCCACCTTTCCCCCGACGAAATGACGCCCGAGCCAGACGAGCGGCATTCCGTCGGTCGTGTTGAGGAAGGAGGCGTTGAGGATGCGGCGGAAGCCCGCGTCGTCCTGCGCCTCGGTCACGCCATGCACGCCGGTCACGCAGATGTATCCCTTCCGCTTCGCGCGCGCGGCTTCCAGAATGGCCGCGGTCGCGATGCGCAAATTCATGGCGCTCACAGAAACGCCGAGGACGTTGAAGCGGGGAATGGCGGGGGCGGCGTTAGGTTGTTCGGTCACAATGCCGTCAGGATGCGGAGCGCGCGGACATTTTTGAACATCGAACTTTGTCGCATTGGGATTCGCTATTGATCCCTCGGCTTCAGGCGAATCTCCGCGACTTTTTTTTTGCGGGCGTCGTCTTTTTTTGTGCAGCGAATACCGTCTTTGTGTCCCACGGTTTGGCCGACTAAAGTCGCAAACTACTTTCTTTCCTTGCGCCGCCTACTCCGGCACGAAGCGGCGGAGGATGCGGAGGTAAGGCGTGTCCTGCCCCGTGCTCGCTCGGCGCACGGCGCGCATCCGCTCCCGCCGCGCGAGCCAGTCGTCCGGCTTGAGCGTCTCCAGTTCGCCGTCGGAGTTCAGTCGCATTTGCGCCATGTAGCGGAGGAAATCCGGGAACCATTCCGGCGGAGGCCCCGCGCTGGACGGGAGGATGGGGTCGTTCACTTCAACCGCACCGCTTCGGTCTGAGTCTGGAGACGCCGGCCCGTTTCCGCACGCTTTCCCTCCGGGCGGGCGGCTTCCCTGGCTAGACCTACCGCGAGTGCCGCCATCGTCACCGTCTCGAAGACAGTGTTTGGATCGACGGCGGCGTAGCCGACGGCCGCAAGGAACATCTCGATAACGCCAGCCAGCCCATAAAAAGTGATGCCGACCCAGACCAGATTGCTCCGCGTCTTTCTGGAATCCTCAGCCTCCTGAATTCGCCGGTGCGGCCACAGCAGCCATTGCACATAGATATTCACTGCGAGCCACACGGCACTGAAAGGGAAGACTAACACGTCAGAATACGGTTGAAAGGGGACGGCGCAGAGCAAACTGCTCGTCTCTTTGAGAGGCATAGTGCGAATGCGAAGAAAGGAGTCGAACCAGCAGATCGGGCTTAGCGCCACGGCTCCGGCGTAGAGGTATAGAGCCTTCCAGTCGGCGAATCGCTGGCTCCCAGTGTAGCGAAGGGCAAAATGCGTCATGGTCGGCAACATAGCGAGACCGACGATGTACATCAGCCGATATAGGAATAATGTGGCCTCTGCGGCTGCGGGGATCGCATTCGCCGCGACACCTTCCGGCACGATATTGTCCACCGTGAGAGTGAACATGCACCACGCGAGGAGCTGCAGGAGCAAAAAGGAGAAGATCATGTCGGTGTTTCGCCGGGTCGTCCGGAGGCAGCGATAGAACACGCTAAGGAACAAGTGGCCGGTGATGAATGCGGATAAGAGATCGAGCAGAGAAAATGTATTGATGACGATAAAGTGCGCGTTCTCACCGGACGGCAGTGGGATAGCCGTGTGCAACGCGAACGCAACGCCACCAAGAATGAAAATGAGCATCGAGATCACGCCGAAGATGGCGAAGCGGAGGCGGTGCGATTCATCTGCTATTCGCGCCTGTTCCTCGTTGCGGCGGGTATCGAGTGAGTGCAGGCAGGTGGAAAGGTCAGCGGCACTGGGCAAGCGGCGGGTGGGGTCGCCGTCCACGCAGGCGGCGATGTCTTCGCGCAGGAACGGGTCGGTGACTTCGCGCTCCCAACCTTGTGCCAACGGATCGTGCGGCTTGAGGGTGACGAGTTGGTAGAGCAGGACGCCGAGGCCGTAGATGTCTCCCTGAATGGTGTAAGGTTTTCCCGCGAGATATTCGGGCGGGCTGTAGGTCGGCGTGCCGGTGCTGCGTTCGAGGGTCGCGCGCGTGAAGCCTGCGCCCGTGACGCCGAACTCTTTGAGCACGGCAGGGTCCGCGAGGGTGCCGATGCCGAAATCCACAAGGCGCGGGCGGGGCTCGCCGTTGGGGCCGTCGAAGATGAGGATGTTGGTCGGTTTGATGTCCTTGTGCAGGACGCCGACGCTGTGCGCGGCGGCGAGCGCGGTCGCGGCGTGGGCGACGAGCGCGATGCGTTGCGCGAGCGGGATTTTGTCGAGGCCGCCCTGGCATTCGGCCCACTGGAGCAGGTTGCCGTGCGGGGCGAGGTCGCTTTCGAGATAGAAGGGCGGGGTGTCGAGCTTGAGTTCGTGGATGTGGACGATGTCGTCGCGCTCGCCGAGGGCGCTGCGGAGGAGGCGCACGAGGGTGACTTCGCGCTTGAGGGCGCGGAGGCGTTCGTCGTCGAAGCAGAACTTGAAGGCGCGGCGCTGGTGGAGCTTGGCGTGTTCTCCCGTCCACACTTCGCCAAAGCCTCCCGCGCCGAGCCGCTCGATGAGATGCCAGTCGGGGCGGCCGGGAATTTCGAGGCCGATGGCGGGACGCCAGCCGAGCGTTTCCTCTTCGCCGGGGCGGATGGCGCGCTTGGCTTTGTCTCCATCGGGTGGAGCGACGAGTGGTGCGAGTCCTTCCGCGCCGACCTCGAAGATGTCCATCGGCTCGTCGCGGCCCTTGAGCAGATACGGGCCGTGCGCGAGCCAGCAGAGCGGTGGCATCGCTTTCCCCGCGACCGGCGGATGCTCGCGGATGAAGTGGCGCGCTTCATCGAAAGGAAATCGCGTGAGGAGAATCTGTCCGCCCATCGCGAGGTCGGTGATGCGCGCGGCGAGGTCGGCGGCGGGTCCGACGATCCACGTATCGCGCGGCGAGGGAACTTCCTGCGGCGAAGGCGCCGCAGCCACGAGGGTTCCGACTTCGCCGGCGTGAATACCGACGCGCACCGAGAGGCGTACGGTGCCCCACGGCCCTTCGCGCATGGCTTCTTCAAAAAGCAGCGCGAAGCGCACCGCTTCCGCGATGCTGCCCGCCTCGGCGAAGTATCCATCGCCGCGGGTTTGAAGCGTGCGCACATTCAGGCAGTCGCGGGCGATGCGCTCGAAGTGGCCGTTGTGCGCGCGGAGCGCCTCGCTGTAGGCCGGCACGCCGTGCCGCGCCTTCAATTCCGTGGACCCGACGATGTCGGTGAAAAGCAGAACCGCAAATCGGGTTTCCGTGTCCGGCATAGGCGGCGTGTGTAACGCGTGGCGGCGGCAGTGTCAGCATGAAATGGCGATGCGATTGGCGTCAAATCAGCGGTTGGATTCGCTATTGATCCCGGAACCTCCGGCGGATGAATCTCCGTACCGCACCCTCATGTTTGGCCCATTCCAAGATCATCTCCGCACGCAACTCGCCGACATCCGCGCCGCCGGGCTTTACAAAAACGAGCGCGTGATCGTGACGCCGCAGAATGCGCGCATCCGCGTCGCCGATGGGCGCGAGGTGCTGAATCTGTGCGCAAACAATTACCTCGGGCTCGCCGAGCATCCGGCGGTGATCGCCGCGGCGCGCGAGGCACTGGAAAAACGCGGCTACGGCATGGCGAGCGTGCGCTTCATTTGCGGAACGCAGGACATTCACAAACAACTGGAACGCGCGCTCAGCGATTTCCTCGGGACGGAGGACACGATCCTTTACGGTTCCTGCTTCGATGCGAATGGCGGCCTCTTCGAGACGCTGCTGGGCGCGGAGGATGCGATCATTTCGGATGAGTTGAATCACGCCTCGATCATCGACGGCGTGCGGCTCTGCAAGGCGGCGCGCTTTCGCTACAAGAACAACGACATGGCCGATCTCGAAGCGAAGCTGCGCGAGGCGGCGGAGAAAGGCGCGCGCTTCAAGATGATCGCGACGGATGGCGTCTTCTCGATGGATGGCTACATCGCGAATCTCGCCGCGATTTGCGACCTCGCGGACCAATATGGCGCGCTCGTGATGGTGGATGATTCGCACGCCGTCGGCTTCATGGGCGCGCGCGGACGCGGCACGCACGAGCATTGCGGCGTGATGGGCCGCGTGGACATCCTCACCGGCACGCTCGGCAAGGCGCTCGGCGGCGCGAGCGGGGGATACACGAGCGGGCGGCGGGAGATCATCGAGCTGCTGCGGCAGCGTTCGCGCCCGTATCTTTTTTCCAACACGCTCGCGCCGGCCATCGCGGGCGCATCGCTGAAAGTGCTCGACCTTCTCACCGAATCCACCGCGCTCCGCGACAAGCTGGAGGAGAACACGAAATTTTTCCGCGCCGGGATGACCGCGCGCGGCTTCGACATCCTGCCCGGCACGCATCCCATCGTCCCCATCATGCTCGGCGAGGCCCCGCTCGCGCAGCGTTTCGCCGAGGCGATGCTCGCGCGCGGCGTCTATGTCGTCGGCTTTTTCTACCCGGTCGTGCCGCAAGGGAAGGCACGCATTCGCACGCAGATCAGCGCGGCGCATTCCCGCGAAGATTTGGAATTCGCCCTCGAACAATTCAGCGCGGTGAAGGCGGAACTCGGCCTGTAGCTGCGGCGTCCCCGCCGCAGGTAGTTCCAGCGGCGTCCTCGCCGCTGTGGCTTCGGTACTCGCGGCGGGGACGCCGCGGGAACTTCCTGCGACGAGGACGTCGCAGCTACGGTCGAGCCAGTAACGCTCGCGCTCGAAGGGATACGTCGGAAGCGAGACGCGTGAACGCATTTCAGCAGAATGGAGAACGCTCCAATCAATCGTGACTCCAGCGAGCCAGAGGCGGCCGAGGGCTTCGAGCATTGCGGACTGGTCGCGGTCAGCGGTGGCGTTGAGCGAACTGATGACGGTGCCGCCGCGCGACTGGCGGGCGAGCGGGGCGAGCGTGGTGCCGGGGCCGACTTCGAGGAGGACGTGATTTTTCTCCACACTCGCGACGGCGCTGGAAAAGCGGACGGGCTGGCGAAGCTGATGGGGCCAGTATTCCGGGGCGGTGAAGTCGGCGGTGGCATCGCCGGTGAGCGTGGAGAAAAGCGGGAGGCGCGGCTGCGAGCGCGGCGTGTTTTTCACCAAGTCGGTGAAGGGGGCGATGACGGGGTTCATCATCGCGGAGTGGAAGGCGTGCGAGGTTTGCAGCGGCGCGCAGGCGACGCCGGATGCGGACATTTCCTCCGCGAAAAGGGTGATGGCTTCGGGCGGGCCCGAGACGACGCAGAGGCGCGGGGAATTGATGGCGGCGAGTTC
>JAYVRQ010000651.1:0-3462 GCA_043776145.1 Chthoniobacteraceae bacterium | reverse complement strand
GTTGTTTCTGCATTGTGCGATTTTCACTGAAGCATCCGGCACCGGAAGACCGACTAAAGTCGGGAACTCCTTTGCCGCGCTGCACCGCCGCAGATTTGTGCGGTGAATTCTGAGAAATGGTGTGGACATTTTCTCGCCGCTTGCGCCTTCCATAGAATTTCAAACTTGATGGCCTGTTCGGGGTGCGAGCTATCCAAAAGCTGGCGCTGCAATATCTTTGATCTACTTTAAGAAGATGGCATTCATCTCGCTTATTCGAATGACAGAAGGGTGCCTTTAGCCCGACTAGCCCATGTCCGACAAACAGCCCATGACGGGGTCCGTCCGCGAGATTCCCGCGGACGAGCCCAATTCGCGCTTTGCCCGAATCTTCGAGGCTTCCACGGATGTTGTCGCGATGGCCGATCGGGAAGGCTATCTGCTTTACCTGAATGTGGCCGGACGAAAGCTGCTCGACCTGTCGAATGATGCCGACATTTCAAACCTCACCTTGCGCGGCCTGCACCCTGAGTGGGCCTTTGAGATCGTACGACAGGAGGGAATCCCGTTTGCTCAGCAACACGGCTCATGGTCGGGAGAGACCGCGCTGATCTCCGGGGCAGGGCGCGAATTTCCCGTGCTTCATCTCGTGCTCGCACATCTCGGCACCGATGGTGAGGTGGAGTTCGTCTCCACCATCTGCCGCGACATTTCGGATCGGAAACTGAAGGAGCTCGAACGCATCGAATGGGCGAACCGCTACAACGCGGCGATTCAGGCGAGCGGTCAGGTCGTGTTCGACTGGGACACGCTTTCTGGAGAGATCGCGTACGGTGGCGAAATTGAACATCTCACGGGCTTTTCTGCCGATGAAATGGGCGGGGGCATGGATCGTCTGCGGAATGTGATCCATCCCGACGATGTAAGCGCATTCGACGACCGCATCGAGATCGCGACAATGATGCGCGATCCGTTCGACTACACTTTCCGCGCGATCCGCAAAAATGGCACAGAGGTGATTGTTCGCGCGCAGGGATGCTTTTTCCTGGATCGTCACGGACAGTTTGGCCGCATGGTGGGATTCCTGAAGGATGTCACGAAGGAACGGATGGGCGAACAGGCGATCCAGCTCGCCAATGAGCGGCTCGAACAACGCGTCGCGGAACGCACCGGTGAACTTGCCAAGGCAAACCTCGACCTCAGGAATAGCGCCCTGAGACAGGCGGCCATCTCCCGGCTGGGGCAGCGGGCGCTCGCAGGGCAGTCTCTCGGCGAGCTGATGCTCGATGCGGCAAAGACCGTGATGGAAATGCTGCCGTGTGAATACACGTCCGTCCTTCACTACGACGAATATGCGGACGATTTCAAACCACTCGCGGAGGTCGGATGGCCGAACGCCGGCGGTGCCCGGATCCCGATACCCGGCGGCGCGCGCTCACTCAGCGGGTATGCGGTGCTGACAGGAAATGCAGTCGTCTCGCCAGACAGCGAGACGGAGACGCGCTTCGAGTTTTCGGACGCCGCCCGCACGGCGGGGGTGCGAAGCGGCATCGCAGCGTGTATCAAGGCCGGCGAACGTCCGCTTGGAGTGTTGGTCTCGTTTTCACTCCGAAGACGGGATTTCTCGCACGACGATGTGAGCTTTGTGCAGTCGATCGCAAATGTCCTCACGGCAGCCATCGAGCGCCACGAGGCCGAAGACAGCATCCGCCGCGCACGGGCCGAGGCCGAGGCTGCAAATCGCGCGAAGAGCGAATTCCTCTCCCGCATGAGCCATGAATTGCGGACACCGCTGAATGCCGTCCTCGGGTTCACGCAATTGCTCGAAATGGAGGAGCACAGCGCGAAGCAGGCAGAGAGCATTGACCACATCTCGCGCGCCGGACGGAATCTTCTCAACCTGATCAATGAAGTGCTCGACATCGCCCGTCTGGATTCCGGTCGTGTGGAATTCAACATGGAATCCGTGGATGTGCCAGAGGTGATGCAGGAGGTCGTCTCGTCCGTCTCTCCTGCGGCAGCGAAGCGGAGCATCGCGATCCAAATCTCTGACGTGCCCGGCGGAGAGGCCTTCGTCATGTCGGACCGCGAACGCATGAAGCAAGTGATTGTGAACCTCCTTTCAAACGCGGTAAAATTTAATCAAGACGGTGGCAGCGTGACCCTGTCGGTATCGCTCGAAGATGGCATCAACTGGCGCATTGGCGTCACGGACACAGGCATCGGTATCCCACAGGAAAAAATCGCGAGGCTCTTCGTGCCATTCGAGCGACTCGGCACGCGCGAGGGCGGCACCGAAGGTGGTTCAGGGTTAGGCCTTGCCATGTGCCAGCGTCTCATCACCGGTCTCGGAGGTCGCATCGGCGTGAGCAGCATCGTCGGCGCAGGCAGCACATTCTGGATCGAACTTCTTGCCGATGAATCCAAATCACCCGGACAAGCATCGCGCTCGGTGGAGGAAAGCCAGATCGCTGGGACACAGCCCACAGCAAGGGCCGTCCGCAAAGTCCTCTACATTGAAGACGATGCGGCGAACTACTACCTGCTCGAACGTTTCCTCGCGCCGAGGGAAGATCTCAAGCTGATGTCGGCATTGCAGGGCAGCGTGGGCATTGAACTCGCGAAGGAGCAGCGGCCAGATCTGATCCTCCTCGACTTGAATCTCCCCGACATGAACGGCGAACAAATCCTGCGCGCGCTGAGAGCGGATCCGGTGACCAATCCCGTGCGAGTCGTGGCAGTGACCGGTGAAATGATGATCGAGCGCGAAGACGAACTCCGCGCTCTCGGCGTGCTGGAGATCCTCGTGAAGCCCTACAAGCTTGCGCAGATCACCGAGCTGCTTGAGCGCTCATTCGCGAAAAAAAACTAGCGGGTCCGCGGTGGCTTTGCGCAGACTGCGCACATGCATGCCACCCCCGGCACATCTCAAAAAAGCGTGGACATCTCGCGCGAGGAGGCAATCGCAATCCTGAAGCCAAACGTCGGCAAAGACCTGCGCGCAATCGCTGACCGATATGGCGTCACCGTCTGGAAAAATGGACGCAAGAACAAGGGCTGGGCGGGCATGGTGGTCGAGCAAATGCTCGGTCATCCGCAGGACGCGGCGCAGGCACCGGATTTCGGCACATGGGAGTTGAAAGTCGTATCCGTCGCACGCAATCCGCAAGGCCATTGGCAGGTGAAGGAAACGATGGCCATCACCATGATTGATCCGCGGAATGTCGCGGAGACGCCCTTTGAGCACAGCCACTTGCTCGACAAACTGCGCGCCCTGCTCGTCTGTGCGCGGGAGTGGAAAAGCGTGCGCGAAGATGAATCCCGGCTCGTGAAACTTGGCGCATTCGACCTCGCTGACGGCGAAACATTCCGGCAAGTGCAAACCGACTACGAAATGGTGCAGAAGACCATCCGCAGCGAAGGAGCGAAAGCACTCACTGGATGGATGGGGAATCTCGTGCAGCCGCGCTCGAAAGGCCCCGG
>JAYVRQ010000650.1:0-3462 GCA_043776145.1 Chthoniobacteraceae bacterium | reverse complement strand
GGGGCAAAGATGCCGGGTGCGGAGGAAGCAACGGCTTCGCTGAAATTGAAAACGAATCACTGGTCGTTCCAGCCAGTGCGGCGTCCGGCGGGCACGGGGATTGATGAATTCATCGTGGCGAAGCTGCGCGAGAAATCGTTGTCGTCTTCGCCTTCGGCGGAAAAGGCGACGCTCATCCGCAGGCTGTATCTCGTGATGCACGGGATGCCGCCGACGCCGCAGGAGGTGGCGGATTTTCAAAACGACACGCAGCCCGATGCGTATGCACGGCTCGTGGATCGCGTGCTGGCGTCGCCGCGCTACGGCGAGCGTTGGGCGCGGCATTGGATGGATGTGGTGCGCTATGCGGACACGAATGGCTTTGAGACGAATCGCGAGCGCAAGACGGCGTGGCCTTATCGCGACTGGATCATCGGCGCGCTGAACGCGGACAAGCCGTACGACCGCTTCATCAAGGAACAGCTCGCGGGCGATGCGATGGGTGCGGATGCGGCGACGGGTTTTCTCGTCGCTGGCCAGTACGACATCGTGAAAAGCCCGGACGTGAATTTCACGCTGACGCAGCGGCAGGATGAGCTGGCCGACATGGTGAACACGACGGGCACCGCTTTTCTCGGCCTCACGATCGGCTGCGCCCGCTGCCACAATCACAAGTTCGATCCGATCCTGGCGAAGGACTTTTACGCGATGCAAGCGGTGTTCGCGGGGGTGAATCACGGCGAGCGTCCGCTGCGAAAGAAAGGGGATGCGGAGGCTCCGCCAAAGCTCAGACCGCCCGTGAATGCGCGGATGAATGAGGAGACGTTTCCGGCGACGGAGGCGGTGGCGGTGAAGTTCACGATCCTCGCGACGAACAGCGCGGAGCCGTGCCTCGACGAGTTGGAGATTTACGACGAGGCCGGGACGAACGTCGCGCTTTCCGCAAAGCCGAGTGCGTCGGGGACGTATCCGGCGAGCGAGCTTCATAAGCTGGAGCACATCAACGACGGCGGGCTCGGAAACAGCCGGAGCTGGATTTCCAACACGGCGGGCGCGGGCTGGGTGCAGTTGGATTTTCCGGCAGCGACGCGCATTCGGCGCATCGTTTGGGGGCGCGACCGCGAGCAGCGTTTCGCCGATCGCGTGGCGACCGCATACAAAATCGAAGCCGCGTCAGAACCGGGAAAGTGGATCACGCTCGCCAGTTCGGATGACCGCGAGCCTTTTGGTGGAAAGGGCGATCTCGCGTGGGTGGGCACTTTCACCCAGCCGGGAAAAACGCACCGGCTGTATCGCGGCGAGGCGATGCAGCAGCGCGAGGTCGTCGCGCCGGACGCGCTCTCCGTCGTGAGCACGCTCGGCCTCGCCGTGGACGAGCCGGAGCAGCGGCGGCGCGTGGCGCTCGCGGAGTGGATCGCGAGTCCGCAAAATCCGGTGACCGCGCGAGTGCTCGTGAACCGGCTCTGGCACTACATCTTCGGGCAGGGCCTCGTGGACACGCCGGGCGATTTCGGCGCGAACGGCAGCCGCCCGACGCATCCCGAATTGCTCGACTGGCTGGCGGATGAGTTCGTGAAAAGCGGCTGGTCGATCAAACACATGCAACGGCTCATCCTGCTCTCCGCGACGTTTCAGCAATCGTCCGCCCAGCGCGCGGATGTCGCCGCCGTGGATGCGGGCGGCCGTCTGCTCTGGCGCTACCCGCCGCGTCGGCTGGAGGCGGAGGCGATTCGCGATTCGATGCTCGCGGTGTCGGGCGCGCTCGATTTGAAAATGGGCGGTCCCGGTTTTTACCTCATGGATGTCGTGGAGGAAAACGTGATGCACTATTTTCCCAAGGAAAAATACACGCCCGCCGAGTTCCGCCGCATGGCTTACCAATTCCGCATCCGGCAGACGACGGACAGCGTGTTCGGCTCGTTCGATTGCCCCGACGGAAGCTCCGTGATGGCAAAGCGCAGCCGCTCGAACACGCCGCTCCAGGCGCTCAATCTTTTCAACAGCACGTTCGTGATGCAGCAGGCCGACATCCTCGCAAAACGTTTGCGCGCCGAGGCGGGCGAGTCGCCCGAGCCACAGGCGGAACTGGCGTTCCGACTTTTCTACGCGCGCCCGCCGGATGCGTTCGAGCGCGAGAATTCGGCGACGATGATCCGCGATCACGGCCTCCCGTCTTTCGCCCGCGCGCTCTACAATACGAGCGAGTTCCTTTTCGTTTTCTAAAGCCATGCACCCGTTTCTCAGCCGCCGCGATTTTCTCTCCCACACCGCAACCGGACTCGGCGGCATCGCGCTCGCGCATTTGCTCGGGCGGGATCGCGCGCTGGCGGCACCGATTCGCCCAGACATCAATCCCGCGAATCCGAACGCGCCGCGCCTCCCGCATTTCGCGCCGCGCGCGAAACGGGTGCTGATGATTTTCTGCTCCGGCGCGGTCAGCCAGGTGGACACGTTTGATTTCAAACCCGAACTCATCAAACGCCACGGCGAGCCGATGCCCGGCGCGGCGGGGCTCATCACGTTTCAAGGCGAGCAGGGAAATTTGAACCAAAGCCCGTGGGAATTTCGGCCGTACGGGCAGACGGGGAAAATGGTGTCGGACCTCGTCCCGCATCTCGGCGCGCTCGCGGATGAGATGTGTTTCATCCATTCACTCACGGGAAAAACGAACACGCACGGCCCCGGCGAAAACTTCATGGGCACAGGCTTCACGCTCGATGGCTTCCCCAGCATGGGCGCGTGGACGACCTACGCGCTCGGCAGTGAAAACGACACGCTGCCCGCGTACGTCGCCATTCCCGATCCGCGCGGTGCGCCGCAATCCGCCGGTAATTTTTGGGGTCCGGGATTTTTGCCCGCTGCCTTCCAAGGCACCGATTTCAACGCCACCCAGCCGCTCCGAAATCTCTCGCGCCCTTCCGCATTTTCGCCCGCGACGGACCGCGCCACGCGCGATTTCATCGGCGCGCTGAACCGTCATCATCTCGAACATTTCCCCGGCGACTCCGAACTCGCCGCGCGCATCTCCAGCTACGAACTCGCCGCGCGGATGCAGCTCTCCGTTCCCGAGGTCGCCGACATTTTCTCCGAGCCCGCGCACATTTTGAAAATGTATGGCGCGGACCAGGCGGGCAATCCGGTGAAGGATCTGAAAGCTGCCTACGCGCGCAACTGCATCCTCGCGCGCCGGCTCGTGGAGAAAGGCGTGCGTTTCGTGCAACTCTTCAACGGTGCCTACCAGACCGGCGGCGAAGGCGTGAGCAATTGGGACGGCCACAAAGTCCTCGCCGAGCAATACGTGAAGCACGGCGAAGTCATGGACCAACCGACCGCCGCGCTCCTCGCCGATCTCAAACAGCGCGGCCTGCTCGAAGACACGCTCGTTGTCTGGTGTACGGAATTCGGTCGGATGCCCACTTTCCAAAAAGGCGCAAGCGGCCGCGATCACAACCCCGCCGGTTTCACCGCATGGCTCGCCGGCGC
>JAYVRQ010000649.1:0-3463 GCA_043776145.1 Chthoniobacteraceae bacterium | reverse complement strand
GTTCGATCGCGGCGTCGGCCAGCAGTTCGAGCGCGCGCGCTTTGCCCGGCAGCATCTCCCGCAATTCCAGCGCCGTCGTTCGCGCTTCCACAAAGCGGTGCGCGGTGAGCTGCGCCTGCGTGAGTGCGGCGAGTCCTCCGGGATTTTGCGCGGCGGGGATGGCCTTCAGCGAACTCTCCGCGGCCCGAAATTCTAGGCCGATGAAGCGGTCGTCGCCCGTCGCCCGTAATCGCCGATGGTACCGCTCGGCGAGTTGATTCCACGCGATGAAATCATCCGGGTCTTGGCGGACGCGGTCTTCAAAAAACTGGAGCGCGCCTTCGCTCCCATCGTCCGCGCGGGCGATGGAGATGAGGGTGAAAACGGCGGCGAAAAAGCGGCGGCGCATGGGTCCGTACGCGCAAGCCGCGCCGGCTCGCGGATGCGAACCGGCGCGGCGCGTAAGACGATCTTAGTTCCGCGTATTGTCGTCCGCGTTCAGCAGCGGATCGGCGTTTTTATCACGCGGCTGCTGCGGCAGCGCGAGGAAGGGGAACGCATTGGTCGGCGTCACATCGCTGGCGTTCACATTGTCGCCGAGTGTTCCGCCCGCGAGGATGCCGAGGATGATGTCGATCGTGTCGTCCTTGAGGCGGCGTCCGTTCGGGAAGCCGTTCGCTCCGATCCCGCCGCCGGTTCCGGCGTTCGCCTTCGTCGTGTCGAGGCGCAGAAGATCGCCCTTGGCGACGGCGACGCTCGCGAGCGTGCCGATGATCGCGGTTTGCTCTGCCGGCGTCTTGCCGAGTCCGGTGAGCAGCGCGGTCAGCGTGGCGCCGATTCCGAATTTGTCCTTGTGATCCTTGAGCGTCGAGGAGGCGTTGTAGGCGTTTTTGTTCGCAAACGGCACGAGCGCCACGTTCACCGCAGGCACGCCCATGCGGTCGATGTTCAGGAATTCCCCGACCGCCTTGGTTTCACCCTTGCTGGTCGGCGTTTCGATGGTGCGGCGCTGCGTGACGAAATTCAGTCCCAGCGTGCTGGACGCGCTGGTGCCGGACGCTTTCAAAAGCGCCACGGGAATGCTCATCGCGACTGACATGATATTGTAGCCGGCGAAACTGTCGCGGCCGCGCGAGAAGAAGCTCGTGTTCGGAGCGGGCGGCGTGGACACGATCGAAGCAATGACCCTGTTGAAGGCCGGGATGTCGAAGAAGAACGGATCGTCCACTTCCCCCGCGAAGAACTTGATGCCGGTCGCGCCGAGGTCGGTGACGACCTGCGGATTCGCCGTGGTGGCCAGCGTCGTATTGGTGGCGGGGGCGGTGAATTTTCCGCTCACGCCCGAGATTTTGATCGTCGCAGTCTGCGCCGTCGCGTTGCTCGTGCGCGGGCTGAAGGAAATGTTGATGGATTTATCGGGCTCGTCGTCGCCGGTATTTTCGATTTGGAAGCGGTAGCGCACATTCGGATCGAAGATGCCGAAATTCACCCCCTCGCTGGGGACGATGAAGCCGCGGAAGGTGGCGATGAGGATGGCCTTGGTGTTGTCGTTCGGATCGAGGAAGAAGAATACGTCCGCGATGTCGCAGGCCGGATCGTTCGAGGCGGTGGGGCCGTCGCCGTGATCGGCGGCGCGCACTGCGGTCGGCAGGGCGAAAGGGGCGGCGAGGGCGAGGATGGTTCCGAGGAGGAACTTTTTGGCGTTGGGCATTTTTGTTTTCATGGATGTTGGGTTCTGTTTTGTCTTTTGAAGTGAATTTACGACATCCTCAGCCTGATGACCGGGAGCCGTTGAACATTTGTGTATCAAGGCCACGCGCGGATGTCTCGGTTAATTTTGCAACGGGATTTGCGGTGCGAGCAGGGGATTGGATGCGGGGAAATTTTCGCGGCGCGCGTTTTTTTTCGCACGCGCTTTGCGTGCTGCTGCTGGCGGCGTGCTCGAAGGCTCCCTCCGACGGGACGCCTCCCGCAGTCTCCGCCGCGCCCGCGCCGGAGACCGTCGCCGCGGAGATGCCGCTGCAGGAGCCGCCTGCGCCGGAGCCCGAACCCGCGCCCGCGCCCGCGCCGGAAGCGCCGGTGAATGCGAGCGCGCTCGAGCGGCGTTTTTTTACCGCGCAAAACGATCCCGCCGCACGCATCGCCGTCGTGCAGGAACTCGCCGACGTGCCGCCCGCGATTGCGCTGACGACGCTGAACCGCCTCTTCCCGGTCGAGCGGCGCGAGGATGTGAAAATGGAAATGCTCGCGATGCTCGGCGACCTCAATCACGAAAAAGATCGCGACAACCAGCTCGCGCTTTGCACGAAAGCCCTCGCGCCGGACCAGCCCTTGCATGTGCGTTACGTCGCCGTGAATTTGCTCGGCAGCCTGCGCGACCCGCGCGGTCGCGCGCTCTTGATCCCGCTCAGTCGCGACAACGACCGCGAAATCCGCGCCGCGGCGATCCAGGTGCTGCGGGATCTGCGGGAGGAATAGCACGAATGGCGCGGCAGGTTTTTCCGGGGAGCGCGCGCGTCCCGCGTGCTGGTTGAGGCGTCCCGCCTCAACGAACTTCCATCACGCGCCGAAACAAATCTGGCGAACGAAATCCGGGACGATGCGTTTTGGAAGTCCGCGAAGGCGGGACGCCTTCGCTAGCACGCGAGACGCGCGCGCTCCCCGGAATACCCTGCCGCGTCTAGTATTCCTCGTCCGGCGGCGGCTCGTTCTGCTCTTCCGTCAGCGCCTTGGTCAGCGAATCCTGGAACATCAGGAATCGCTTCGTGACAAAGAGCGGGTCGCGCTGCTCGGCTCCGTTCACGAATTGCTCGATGAATTCCTCGATCGTCAGATCCTCGTATTCTTCGGGATCGATCTCCCAAAGCCGGTCGTGGAAGGCGACTTTGTGCGTAGCCTCGAAGCAGCAGAGCGCCAGCTCGAAATCGAGATCGTCGAACTCATCGCAAAACAACTCGCCGATCGCGGTGCTCGCGTCGCATTGCAGCAGGTCTTCGCTGACGAAATGCAGGATCGAAATGAAAGAGGTGACGTAATAACTCATCGGGCTTCGGCGCGGCGGACGGTAGGGCAAGGGACGTTACTTCTTCGCGGCCAGCGCGGTCTTGAGAAATTCGAGGAACTTCTCGCGCGAGGCTTTCACCGTCTCGACCGGCCCGGTCATTTTTACAAAAACCAATCCGCCCGGATTCTCGATCATCGCTCCGAGCAGCGCGTGGTTTTCGAGCGCCTTCGCCTCGCCGCCGGGCATTCCGCTGCTGAAAGTTCCCTCGGTCGAAACGAGCGTCACCTTCACGTCCGCGATCTCCTGCGGCTCGATTTTTTCCGCGCCGGCCTTCCCCCTGAATTGCTTGAGCCACCGTTGCGCGTTCGCCTCGACCCCGCCCGCGCCGCCTTCACCGAAATGGAAAAACGTGATGTCCGCCGCCTTCGTCGCATCCGCGCCCGGCACCGCGAGCTGCGCCTTGCGCATCGGCGAACTGAC
>JAYVRQ010000648.1:0-3466 GCA_043776145.1 Chthoniobacteraceae bacterium | reverse complement strand
AAATCGTTCGTCGCCCGCTACAATGGCCAGGGTGCTCTCTGCTTTGTCGATGGACATGTGGACTTCGTCGAAGGGAAAGACATCCTCACCGAAACTGGAGACATTCCTTCCTTGAAGAGCAATCCCCCTTGGCAGCCCGGCGACATCATCTGGACCAAGACTCCCGAGGAAGAGTCGAATAAACCGTAAAGCGGAGACGCCTGCGTCTCGATCTGAGTATTTAGCAACTCCAAAAGCGGTTGTTTGGCGACACGCTAAAATAAGCACGGCGAAACACGCGCGCTACTTCCCGGCAGCGGGCAGCGCCACCTGTGCCTTCGTTTGCAGGTAGCCGAAAAGATCGCGCACCTGCGTTTCCGTGAGCGCGCTGAGGATGCCTTCGGGCATGAGCGATTGCGGGGAGTCGGCGATCTTCTCCACATCCGCGCGCTCGATGGTCTGCGTGTCGGTGAGGCCGCGCAGGGTGAAGCCGCGCTCCGTCTTCCCGCCGACGAAGCCGGTGAGGACACGCCCGTCTTTCAGCGTGACGATCGAAAGCCGAAAATCCAAGGGCACGATGGCGCTCGGATCGGCGATGTTTTCGACGAGGTAACTGAGCTGATCGCGCGCGGAGCCGGTGAGGTCCGGGCCGAGCGCGCCGCCTTCGCCGTAGAGCTTGTGGCAGACGGCGCAGGTCTGCGTAAAAAACGCGCGACCATTGGAAACATCAGCCTTCGCGAGCACGTCGGGCGTGAGCTGCGTTTTGAGTTTCGCCATGAGCGCCTGCTTTGCTTCGTCGCTGCCGCGCACGTCGCCCCACACTTCGGCGAGCCGCTTCGTGAGCGCGTCGTCGTTGAAGGCGCGGATCTGTCGCGCGTGGTAGGCGTCGAGGTCGGTGCGGGCGATTTGTCCGTTCGCGATGGCGCCGAGCAGCATCGCCGCCCACGCGGGCCGAGAGACGAGCGCGCCGATCGCGTCGGGACGCATCTGCGCGAACATGCCGCCGTACTTTTTCACGAGCAGCGCGCCGATCTTCAGATCGTCGAAATTCGCCAGCCCGCGCGCCGCGATACCGGCGAGATCGCGCACGTCGAATGCCTGCTCGCACACCGCGCGCAGATCGGGAGTGCGCGCGTCGATGAGCGATTGCAGCGCCTGCCGCCGCGCGGGGATTTCCGCTTTCGCATCGAGCGCGATGGCGCGGATTTCATCAAGCGCGCGACCGTCGCCGAAGATGATGTTCAGGTTGCGAACGAGCGCCACGGTGACCGCGTCTTCGCTCTTCAAGCTGTCCGCAAAGGCCGACCAGTTTTCGGGTGGCGTCGCCTTTCGACGACCGCGGAGCGCGTCGCTGAGGCCCGCGAGAAAATCCTTCCGGGCTTGGGCGGGTCGTGGCATCGCGAAGCGGAGCAGTTCGGCGAGGGCTTCGGGGTGGGTGTCGATTTCGGCTGCAATGCGGCGTGCGCCGAATCGCCGGATGAGTCCGCAGTTCGCGCCGGTGAAGTGGGCGACATTTTTTTTGAAATCGGACTCACTCAGCCACGGCTCGATCACATACCACGCGGCGAGTTGCAGCACATGATCGTCCGCGTCGCTGATGGCCTCGGTCAGCGCATAACCCAGGGTCCACGAGCGCGGTTCGCCGCGTTGCGCGGCGGAGGCGATGGCGAGGCGTACACGCGCGGATTTTTCCTCCCGCACGAGGACAGCCAGATCGCCCGGCGGGTTGCCGAAACGAGGCGCATCGACGAGCAGGCGCACGGCCCAAACGCGCACGTCTTCATCCGGTGAATCGTAGAGCGCGGCGAGCGATTGGGAGAAACCGGTTGCATCCCATTCGCCACTTAATCCGCCGGTCACGTACAATGCCCAGGCGGCGCGCAACTGGCCTGCCGTCTCGGGCGCGGCCTTGAACTGCGCGCGAAGGGAGTCGTGGATTTTTGCACGCGCTTCCGCAGGCATCACACTTCCCCGCTCCTGCAAAATTCGGCGCGACGTGCGCACGAGCCATTCGTTGTTCGACAACTGGAGTCGCACGAGTTCTTCGTCGGAGAACGTGGCAAGGTTTCCGGGGAGCGCGCGCGTCTCGCGTGCCGGCGAGGGCGTCCCGCCATCGCGGACTTTTTGCGACGTCCCATCGGGAAGGGGTGTCGCTGGTTTCTCCGCGCTCTTGGAAGTTCGATCCGGCGGGACGCCGGAACCAGCACTCGGGACGAGCGTGCTACCCGGATTCATTGCGACCCGTTTCCCATCGCCGTACGTGATCTTGTAAATCCGTCCGCTCGTCCGATGCACGCCGTCGTTGTCGTGGCATTCGCTCGCGTCGGACCAGTCGGCGACGAAGACGCCGCCGTCGGGTGCCTGGATGAGGTCGATGCCGCGGAACCACGGGTCGCCGAAGAAGAAGGCGTCGGGCTCGTGTTTGGCGACGTAGCCGGAGCCGCTGCGTTCGAGGCGTTCCACGTTGAGGCGGCGTCCGTGGAAATTGATCGTGAGCACTTTTCCCCGCCAGTACTCCGGCCACTGCTCGCCCTGATAAATGAGCAGGCCGCAATGCGCGTGGCCGCCGCCGAGCGCATCGCTGGTCGGGGCGACGGTGCCATCAAGTGCCGCGCGCGATTTCGTCCAGCCTGCGCCGGTGTCGAAGTGATAGTGATCCGCGCACATGCCCATGAGCTGATAGACGTGCGGGTTTGCGTCCTCGCCATACATGCGCTCGTAGTGCGCGCCGGGGATGACGTGCCAGAGATGGCCGGTGACGGTGTTGCTGATGAATTGCTCGCCGACTTCGTTCCAATCCATGCCCCACGGATTCGTGGTGCCGTTGGCGACGACCTCGAAAACTTTGCGCGTCGGGTGGTAGCGCCAGACGCCGACGTTCATCTTCGTGCGCTGCCCGGCGGGCGTGCCGGGCGCGCCGACGAGCGACGTGGCGAGAATGCCGTGGCGTCCGTAGAGCCAGCCGTCGGGGCCCCAGCGCAGACCGTTCACGATGTTGTGGCGGATGGGGCCGTAGTCCCAGCCGTCGAGCAGGGTTTCGGGCGGGCCGTCGGGAATGTCGTCGCCGTTTTTGTCGGGGATGAAGAGCAGGTTCGGCGCAGCCGTGACCCACACGCCGCCGAAGCCGAGTTCAACGGAAGTGAGCCGCTCGCCTTGATCCCAAAAGACCGTGCGCTTGTCGAAATGCCCGTCGTTATCCGTGTCCTCGAAAATCAGGATGCGGTCGCGGAGCTTCGTGTCGTAGTTCACCTTCGACTCCGCGTACGTGTAGCACTCGACGACCCACAGCCGCCCGCGCGCATCCGTGGCGATGGCGATGGGCTGCTGCACGTCCGGCTCGGCGGCAAACATGGTGACGTGAAAACCGGGCGGCGTGCGAACGCTGGCGGCTGCTTGATCCGGCGGCATCGGCCCGCCGGTCGCGGGCTCGGTGTTGAAGGGCGCGGGGAAGTCGGCGGCGAAGGCGCTGGCGGAAAAGACGAGGGCG
>JAYVRQ010000647.1:0-3467 GCA_043776145.1 Chthoniobacteraceae bacterium | reverse complement strand
GATCGCGACTATTGTCGGCACGCGGCTTTTCGCCTATCTGCTCTGCCCGCATGACTGCCCCTGCCGCCCAATTCCGTGAAGACGCCACGCGCGTTTCGTCCGATGAAGAGCATCGGCGGCGCATTCAGGGGGCGCTGGGGAAATACTATGTGGCTCGCGATCGGCAGGTGGGGCGTTACCAGAATTGGAATGCGGCGCGGCAGGCGGCGGGAGAGATCAAGTGGGAGGCGGTGAATCATCTCGACAAGTATCTGGAGGAATTTGCGACGAAGCTGGAGGCGCGGGGCGGAAAGGTTTTTTGGGCGAATAATAGTGCGGAAGCTCGCGACTATATTCTCGGGATTTGCCGGGAGAAAAAGGCGCGGTGCATCGTGAAATCGAAGGCGATGACGGCGGAGGAGATTCATCTGAATCCTGCGCTGGAGAAGGAAGGATACGAAGTGGTGGAGAGCGATCTCGGCGAGTACATCGTGCAGCTTCGCAAGGAAGCGCCGTATCATTTTGTGTTTCCGGCGATGCACTTGAGTCGCGGGGAAATTAAGGAGTTGTTCGACCGCGAAGTCGGGAATGTACCGAGCGATTCGCCGGAGGATTTGACGATGGTGGCGCGGCGCGTGATGCGGCAGACATATTGCCGGGCGGACATCGGGATCAGCGGGGCGAACTTTGCCATCGCGGAGACGGGGATGATTTCGATCACGGAAAACGAGGGGAACGCGCGGCTGACGACGGCGCTGCCAAAGGTGCATATCGCGGTGATGGGCATCGAGAAAGTGCTGCCGCGATTTGAAGATCTCGCGCTTTTCCTGCCGCTGCTTGGAACGGCGGGCGCGGGTCAGGCGATGACTTGCTACAACTCGATGATCGGCGGGCCGCGTCTGTCGGGCGAGTGCGATGGGCCGGAGGAATTTCACATCGTGCTGATCGACAATCATCGCACGCGGCTGCTCGCGGACCCGGAGCAGCGGGATGCGCTCCACTGCATTCGCTGCGGCGCTTGCCTGAATGTTTGCCCGATTTTCAAGAACGTGGGCGGGCATAGTTACGGGACGACGTATCAGGGGCCGATCGGCTCGGTCATCACGCCGCACCTGCGCGGCCTGCAGGATTGGAAACATCTCTCGAATGCGTCGTCGCTGTGCGGTGCCTGCACGAGCGCGTGCCCGGTGAAAATCGACATCCATCATCACCTGCTGCACAACCGCCGGAATGCGGTGACGCAGAAGCCGCGCTGGTGGGAGAAGATGGCGTTTCGACTGGCGGCGTTTGTGTTCAATCGACCGCAGCTTTTCGCGGCGCTCGGACGACTCGGAAAGCTCGGGCAGAAGCTGCATCCGCTGGTGGAAGGAACGCTCTTCGATCCCGCGCGCGCCTGGACGGAAACGCGCGATACGCCACAACTCGCGCCCGTAAGTTTCCGCGACTACTGGGCGACACGCCCGAAAAAATCATGAGCGGGAAAGCGCAAATCCTGACCCGCATTCGCGAAGCCTTGCGCGACCTCGCGCCGATGCCGGGGCATCACGGCCAAGGCGCGTTGCACCACGGCGAACCGCCCAAAGAATTTGGCGGGTGGCTGCCGCAGGTGGGCGAAAGTCTCGATGAACAGATCGCGCTTTTTGCGAAGAACTCGGAAGATTTGAAGACAGAGTTTCATGTGCTGTGCGACGCAGCAGAATTGCCGGCGCGGCTGGCAGCATTTGGCGCTGAAAATGGCTGGAAGCGCGTGGCGACCCATCGCGGCGCGATGACGGATGCGGCGGTGCCCGCGCTGAGGCTGCCGACTTTGCAAACCGACTGCGGATACAGCGTGGCAGAGATGGAGCAGTGCGATGCCGGCATCAGCGAATGCGACGCGCTGGTGGCGCAGACGGGGAGCGTGCTCATCACCGGGCGCAGCGCGGGCGGGCGGGCGCTGTCGGTGCTGCCGCCGCATCACATCGTGCTCGTGCGGCGCGGGCAGATGGTCCCGGACATTCCCGCCGCGTATGCGCTGCTGCGCGAAAAATACGCGGCGGACTGGCCGAGCTTCATGTCGTTCATCACCGGCCCGAGCCGCACGGGCGACATCGAGCGCATCCTCGTCCTCGGCGCGCACGGACCGAAGCGGCTGACCGTTTTTCTCGCATGAATTCTGAACATCGCATTCTCGTCACCGGCGGCGCTGGCTTCATCGGCAGCGCGATCATCTGGGAACTGAATCGTCGCGGCTGCGAGCGGATCGTCGTCTGCGACATCCTCGGGACGAATGAGAAGTGGAAGAATCTCACGCCGCTGCGGTTCGAGGATTATCTGGAGGCGGATGATTTGCGGCCTCGTTTGGAAAGCGGGGCACTGGGAAAGTTCGACTACGTTTTCCACCTCGGTGCGTGCTCGGCGACGACGGAGCGCGATGCGACTTATCTGATTCGCAACAACTTCGAGTTCACGAAAGAACTCGCGGCGTGGTCGCTGAAAAACGATGCGCGTTTTACCTACGCATCCTCCGCCGCAACCTACGGCGACGGCGCAGCGGGAATGAGCGACACCGACCCGGTGATCGAGCGTTTTCGCCCGCTGAACATGTATGGCTACTCGAAGTATCTCTTCGATCTTTACGCCAAGCGCCACGGCTGGCTCGGGAAACTCGTCGGCTTGAAATATTTCAATGTCTTCGGCCCGAATGAAGGGCACAAGGACGACATGCGCAGCCTCGTCCACAAAAGTTACGCACAGGCAATCGGAACCGGCACGATCCGGCTCTTCAAGAGCTACAAGCCCGAGTATCGCGACGGCGAACAGCAGCGCGATTTCCTGTACGTGAAAGACGCGGTCGCGATGACGCTGCACCTCGCCGCGCAGCCGGACGCGGGCGGCCTTTTCAACATCGGCTCCGGCGAAGCGCACACCTGGATCGAACTCGCGAGCGCCGTCTTCCGCGCGCTGGATCGCGAGCCGAAGATCGAGTTCATCGAGATGCCGGAAACGCTGCGCGGCAAATACCAATACTTCACGCAAGCCAACATCGGGAAGCTGCGCGCCGCTGGCTACGACCGCGCGGTGACGCCGCTCGCCGAGGCCGTCGCGGATTACATCCGCAATTACGTCGTGCCCGATCGCGCGCTCGGCGACGAGGTTTAGGCGTGGCGCTGGTTGAAGCGCGACACTTCGCGGTCGGTTTCGCGCTTCGACGCCTTCTCCTTCAAATCCTGCCGCTTGTCGTGCGCCTCCTTACCCTTGCCGACGCCGAGTTCGATTTTCACCCGCGCATCCTTCCAATACATCCGCAGCGCGATGAGCGTGTGCCCCTCGACCTGCGTCAGCCCGAAGAGGCGGTGGATTTCCTTTTTGTGCAGCAGCAGTCGGCGAAATCGCTTCGGCTCATGCTGCGTGTGGCTCGCCCGCGCGTAGGGCTGAATGTCGATGTCGAAAACAAACGCCTGCCCCTTTTCAATGCGCGCAAAGGCATTGTTGATATTCGCGAATCC
>JAYVRQ010000646.1:0-3470 GCA_043776145.1 Chthoniobacteraceae bacterium | reverse complement strand
CGGGCGTCATGCTCATCATGTATCTCATCGGCATCGTCGCCGCGTTCGTGATGGCGTGGATTTTCAAGAAGACCCTGCTGCGCAGTGAAACGCCGATGCTTTTGCTGGAGATGCCGCCCTACCGGATGCCCGACTGGAAAAGCGTCGCGCTGCGCATGTGGGAACGCGCGGGCCTTTTTTTCCGCCGCGCGGGCACAGTCATCCTGGCTCTCTCCATCCTGCTCTGGGCTTTACTTACCTACCCTAAGCCTGCCGACCCACAAGCCGGCCCCGCCGAAGCCATCGCGCATAGCATCGGCGGGAAGATGGGTCACGCACTCGAACCCTTCATCGCGCCACTCGGATACGACTGGAAAATCGGCATCGGCCTCATCGGCAGCTTCGCCGCCCGCGAAGTTTTTGTGGGCACGATGGGTATCGTGTACGATCTTGAAAGCGTGAAAGACGACACCGAACCGCTGCAAGCTCAGCTCCGCGCTGAGCAGCGCCCCGGCGGAGGCCCAGTCTATACCCCGCTCGTCTGTCTCGGCCTCATGGTCTTCTTCGTCCTCGCCATGCAGTGCATCAGCACCGTCGCCATCGTCCGCCGCGAGACGAACTCGTGGCGCTGGCCCCTTTTCCAAATCGCCTACATGACTGGCCTCGCATGGGTTGCCGCGTTCCTAGTCTATCAAGGCGGACGTCTCCTTGGCTTCCAATGAATCCCACCCTCGACAATCTTTTAGTCGGACTAGCCATCCTGGCTGCGCTCGTCTTTCTCGCGCGCGGTTTCTTTGGAAAAAGGAAAGGCTGCTCGACTGGCTGCGGCTGCGACGCGGCGAAGAAGCCCGCGCTCCCTCCGAAACGCTAAACCTTACGCGCCAGCGATGCGCAGCGCCTCTTTCACAAGGTCGGCATCGCGAATCGCGGAGCGGATGATCGTGGCGACGAGTTCGATGTCGCGATGGCTCACGGCGGTTCCCGTGGGCAGCGCGAGCACGCGCTCGGCGAGGCGCTCCGTTTCGGGAAGCGCGAGCCCGGCGTGCGGCGAGAGCGTGCGATATGGCTCCATGCGGTGGCAGCCCGGGAAAAAATAGCGGCGCGCGAGAATGTGGTCGGCGTGCAGCACGGCGAGCAATTCATCGCGTGTGAGCGCGCACTCGTCCGGGTCCACTTCGAGGATCACGTATTGGAAATTGCTCCGCTCGGCGTCGTCGTAGGCGGCGACTTTCAGGCCGCGGATTCCGCCAAGCTGCGTGCGGTAGCCCGCGTGGTTGCGGCGGTTCACGGCGATGAATTGCGCGATGCTTTCCAAGCCCGTCAATCCCATCGCGGCGCAGACTTCCGTCATCTTCGCGTTCATGCCGATGTGCTCCACACAGTCCATGCCGGTGAAGCCGAAGTTCCGCATCAGCCGCAGTTTTTCCGCGAGCGCATCGTCCTGTGTCGCGATCGCGCCGCCCTCGAAGGCATTGAGAAATTTCGTCGCGTGAAAGCTGAAAACTTCCGCATCGCCAAAGCGCCCGACAAACTCGCCGCCGCTCGTGCAGGCAAACGCATGGCTCGCGTCGTAGAGCAGCTTCAATTTGTGACGTCGCGCGATTTCCCCGAGCGCGTCTGTGTCACAAGGCCGCCCCCACAAATGCACGCCGATGATGCCTGTCGTGCGCGGCGTGATGAGACGCGCGACCGAGGCCGGATCGGCATTGTGCGTCGCCGGGTCGATGTCGCAAAAAACGGGCGTCGTCTGCTGCCATTGCAGCGCGTGCGCGGTGGCGACGAACGTGAACGACGGCACGATCACCTCGCCACGCAGATCCAGCGCGCGGATCGCCAGCATCAGCGCGGTCGTGCCGTTGCAAGTCGCGATGCAATGTTTCACGCCGAGATGCCGCGCGATCTTTTCTTCGAACTCGCGCACGAGCGGCCCGCCGTTTGAGAACCAGCGTGCATCCAGCATCCCGTCGATCCGCTCCTGCAACCGCGCACGATCACCGACATTCGGGCGACCCACATGCAGCGGCTCATCGAACGCCTTCTCCCCGCCGAGCAGCGCGATCTTTCGCCACTCCGGCGGATGCGCCTCATCCGGCCCGATGATTTTCAGCAGCGGATGAGGAAACCGGCGCGCGTGTTTGTGTTGGAGACTCGCCATGTTATCGGATGCGTTTCGCGGGAACTCCGAAGACCGTGGCCCCGGCGGGCACGTCGCTGATGACCACGCTCCCCGCGCCGACCGTCGCGCCGTTCCCGATTTTCACTTTCGTCAAAATGACCGCGTGGCTCCCGATCAGGCAGCCCTCGCCGACTTCCGCCCAGCCGTGAATGTCGCAGTACGGGCTGATCTGCGAATACCGCCCGATGTTCACATCATGGCCAATCGTGGTGTGTCCGAGGATCGTCGTAAAATCTCCCACGTCCGCATTCGCCGCGATGCCCGTGAAGGCCTCGACGATGATCCCGCGCCCCAGCCGCGCCGCGCCGGAGATGAGCGCGCGTTCGTTGATGACATTGATGAATTCCGCCCCGCGCGCGCGGAACTTTTCACACACCATCCGCCGCCCATGCACATCGCCGATCGCGCAGATGAAAACGTCGTCGCGTTCCGGCTCGTAGTCGGTGCCATCCGCGATCGGTGGGAAGCCATCGAAGCCATCCAGCGAGTCCTTGATGTCATTGAGAAATCCCGCGACACGCCACTCGACATCCGCCCCGCGCGCCGAATGCGTCATCGAGAAAACTTCCCGCCCGAATCCACCGGCCCCAATGATCCAGAGCTTCCGAGTCGTGCCCGCATCGAAGGCATAAGGCCGCGGCATCGGCGGCGCAGGCACGTTTCCCAACGCGCTCCAAGCCGCGAAATCGCGCCATGCGCTGCTCGCGGGATCGCGCGGGATGAACGTCGAGCGCCCTTCGCCGATGTGCTCGATGCCATGCTCGTTGGTGCGATAGCTAGCGTTCATATTTTAGAAAGCGCGCGGTCGCGTATTCCGGGGAGCGCGCGCGTCTCGCGTGCTGGTTTCGGCGTCCCGCCGAAACGAACTTCCATGACGTTTCGTTGCAAAGGCCGTGAACGAAATCTGAAACGCTGCGTTTTGAAAGTTCGCGAAGGCGGGACGCCTTCGCCAGCACGCGAGACGCGCGCGCTCCCCGGAAATCGCAGCCGCGCGTCCATAAAATCCGTGCGTAATTATTCACAACTCCGCCTCCAGCAAGATCGCTCCGCGATGCCCGCGAAAGGCGAGATACCCATCGCGCAACTGATGCCGCACTTTCGTGGCGCGGATGATGAGGGAAGTCCGCGCGCTAAAAGTCACATCGTAGGCAAAGCCCGATTGCGGCTGCCCATCGTGCGAGAAAACGCAGAGGTCCGCGTTGTCCTGCGACAGCGTGCAGGCGGGCGCGGCGCGCATTTCGGGAAAGGAAAACTGGAAGAACAGTTCGTGCGGATTGCTCGTCAGCGCGCGTCCGATGGCGTTCACGCTGGTCCC
>JAYVRQ010000645.1:0-12046 GCA_043776145.1 Chthoniobacteraceae bacterium | reverse complement strand
GAGCGCGCGTTCCTGCGCGGCGCGGATGGCTTCGAGGTAGGTAATCATTCCGGCAAAAATCCGTCGCGCAGATGCGGGGTGGCGAGCGCGCACCAGGTTTCGGTGTTGGGATCGGGCAGCGGCTCGCGCAGGGTGGCTTCGATGGCTTCCTCGATTTGGCGCGTCGTTTCATCGCGCCACTCGGCGAGCGTGAGGGCGTCGGCCCAGTCGGCTTCGAGCATCTGCTGCTCGGCAAGCGCGAGGCAGTCCTGGCCGAGCGGGCCGCCGCGCAGGGTGGGATCGACATACTGGCCGTCGTCGTGCTCGCCGTGGCCGACGAGGCGCAGCAGCGATCCGACGATGAGTTGAGGGCCGCCGCCGTTGCGCGCGCGGGTGACGGCGCCGCTCACGACTTCGAGACACGCGCCGAGATCGGTGCCATCGACGGAGTGCCCGCCGATGCCGTAGCCCGCGGCTTTTTCCACGAGATCGGCGCAGGCGAACTGCCGGTCGTTGGGCGTCGAGTAGGCGTATTGATTGTTCGCGACGACGACGATGAGCGGCAGGCGCTCCATCGCGGCGAGATTCACGCCTTCGTGAAAAGCGCCGGTCGAAGTGCCGCCATCGCCGATGCACGTCACGCCGACCGCGCTCGTGTCGCCGCGAAAACGCCGCGCCATCAGCGCGCCCGCGACCGCCGGGATCATCGCGCCGAGGTGGCTGATCATCGCGTACTGGCCCTCGCGCGGTCGGCCGCGATGAATGTTCCCATCGCGCCCGCGCATCGGCCCGAGCCGCGAGCCGAGATACGTGCGGGTGAAATCGAGCAGGTCTTCGCCGAACGCGAACCGCCCGGCCTGATCGCGAATGAGCGGCGCAAAAATATCGCCCTCCCGCAGCGCCATCCCGGTCGCCGCGCTGAGCGCCTCCTGGCCTTTGCCGAGAAAAACGCCGCCGGTGATTTTGCCGCCGCGATAGAGATTCGCGATGCGCTCTTCCGCGAGCCGCGCGAGCAGCATCCAGCGATACGCCTGGCGAAAGCGTTCGGAAAACTCCGTTGGAGCGGAGCGCCTGCCGGGTGCAGCGGCGGTTTGAAGCATGGCGCGGAATGTAGGCGGAGCGGCAATCGCGGTGCAATCGTTTCTTCCGCTCGTGGTCGTCCCCTTGAAATAAATCCCAGCGCCCGCGCTCCCATCCCAGCCATGCGCATCATCGCTCTTCTAATCATGTTCACATCCCTCGCCACCGCCGGAGACCTCGTGCTCGAAAGCCCGCCGACGCGCGCGCACTTGATCGAGCTGTTCACATCGGAAGGGTGCAGCAGTTGTCCGCCCGCGGAGGCGTGGCTGCGCGGGCTGAAGGCGGAGCACGGGCTGTGGCGCGAGTTCGTGCCGGTGGCTTTTCATGTGAACTATTGGGACAATCTCGGCTGGCCCGATCGGCTTGCCTCGCCGCGCTTTACGCAGCGGCAGCGGGATTACGCGGCGTTCTGGCGGTCCAATTCCGTCTATACGCCGGGCTTCGTCGTCGATGGCCGGGAATGGCGCGGGCGGGAACTGCCGCGCGCCTCGCAGGAAAAAGCGGGCGTGCTCCGCGTGCGCATCGCGGGCGACCGCGCAAGCATCAGCTTTCCGCCCGAGGCGCTCGCCGGGAAAAAGATCGACGCGCATCTGGCATGGCTCTCGGGCGATGTGGAGAGTGAGGTGAAGGCGGGCGAAAATCGCGGACGGAAGCTGCGTCACGATTTCGTCGCGCTCTCGCTCGAAACGCAGCCGCTCGATGGGAAGGCGGGGACGGCAGTGTTTGCGACGGCGAAACCGGACGGCGCGAAGGCGGTGGCGGTGTGGATCGTGGAGAGCGGGAAGGTGGAGCCGGTGCAGGCGGTGGGTGGGATGCTGGATGGGCGGTGAAGTCCGGGACTCGTGCTCGTAATCGTCCTCCTCCTCGTCCTCGAAATCCGCAATCGTTTCGAGGACGAGTAGGAGGACGATTACGAGCACGATTGGACGCCATGCTTGCCCCATGTGCCATAGTCGCCCGCCATGTTCCATCCACCCATCTCCACCCTGCGCCTCCTGCGCCTCCTTCTCTGGGTGGAATGGCGCTCGTTTCTCGCGCGGATGCGCGGGGTGCGGCGGGACTCGCCGCTGCTCATCTTCGTGCTCGGCGCATTCGTGCTCGGCTATCTGCTGATCGGCTTCGTCCTGTTCCGCGCGGGGCTGGATTATCTCTACCATTTTCCCCTCGTCGGCTCGCTGCTTTCCCAGCGCATTCTGTTTCTCATCTTCGGCTTCTTTTTCGTGATGCTGGTTTTTTCAAACTTCATCATCGGCTACTCGACGCTTTTCAAAAATCGCGAGACGCAATGGCTGCTCACGCTGCCGGTGCGGCACTTGAATGTGTACCGCTGGAAATTCCTCGAGGCGCTCGCCGTCTCCTCGTGGGCGCTCATTTTCCTGAGCGCGCCGATGATGGCGGCGTTCGGCGGCGTGCATTCCGTGGGCGTGGTTTTTTATTTTCAGGTGGCGCTGCTGTACGGGCCGTTCGTCGTGCTGCCGGCGCTGTGCGGCTCGTGGATCGTGCTGCTGCTGGTGCGCGTCATTGCGAGGCCTTTCATCAAGCGCGCCGTGCTCGTGCTCGGCATCGGCGCGGTGGCGCTGCTCGCGTTCGGGCTGCACCCGATTTCGGATCTCGACGCGGCCTCGCAGCAGGACGTGATTTCCTTCGACCAGCTCCTGCGTCACACGCGGCTGAGCGTGAATCCCTTCCTGCCGAGCGCGTGGCTGGCGAAAAGCGTGCTCGCGTGGAGCGACGAACTCGGCACGCAGGGCGCGTTTTATTTCCTGCTGCTGCTCGCGAACGCGTTGATGGGTCTGCTCATCGGATTCGAGGGCGTAGGGCGTTTGTATTACGGAAGCTGGAGCGCGGCGCTCAGCTCGCGCGCGGAGCGTTTCCAGCGCGCGGCGGAGGCGAAGAAAAAAAAGGGCCGTCGGCGCGGTGCGATCGAGCGGCTGATCGGCCTGCTGCCGATCGGGCGCGCGGAGGCGGCGCTCGTGGTGAAAGACATGCGCGTCTTCTGGCGCGATCCTGCGCAGTGGATTCAGTTCATGATCTTCTTCGGCCTGCTCTGCATCTACGTGCTGAACCTGCGCAACGTGTCGTTCAATTTCCAAAATCCGTTTTGGGAAACGATGATCTCGTATCTGAATCTCGCCGCATCCGCGCTCACGCTGAGCACGCTCACCACACGCTTCGTCTTCCCGCAATTCTCGCTCGAAGGCCGCCGGCTCTGGATTCTCGGCCTCGCGCCGGTCGGGCTGCGCCGCGTGGTGTCGCAGAAATTCTGGCTCTCGTGCATCACGGCCTCGATCATCACCGTGTCGCTGATGGTGGCATCGAGCATGATGCTGAATCTGCCGCTCTCGAAGGTGCTCTTTTTCGCGGTGACGATCACCGTGATGAGCACCGCGCTCTCCGGCCTTGCGGTGGGACTCGGCGCGGTGTTCCCCAATTTCAAGGAGGAGAATCCGAGCAAAATCGTGAGCGGATTCGGCGGCACGCTTTGCCTCGTCGTCTCGTTCATCTACATCAGCGTGGTCGTCGCGCTCGTGGCCATTCCGGGATTGCGGACGGTGACGAAAATCGAATTTCCGATTTCCGATCGCACGGCGCTGGGTCTCGCGCTGTTTTTTTCCATCGCGCTGCTCGTGGTGCCGATGGAAATGGGCTACCGGCGTGTGAAAAATCTGGAATTTTAATCGCCCGCTCCTACACTCCGCGCACCGCCATGCCCACGCCCGACCACACGCGCTCCAACGAACCCCTTCTCGACCTTCCCGACGACGACAACGTGCCGGGCGAGCACCTCGACACGCAGGTGCAAAAAGCCCACGAGCAACTGCTCTCGCTCAAGCGCCAGCAGGAGTCGATCGAGAAGCAAAAGCGGGAGCTCGAGGAGATGAGCCGTCGGCAGGAGCAGTTGCACGCCGGGCGCGCGGAAATGGTGGACCGCTTCACGCGCGCGGCGGTCGTACTCGAGCGCGAGATTTACGACGCGCAAAAGCGGGTCGAGCAACTCCAGGGGATCAACGATTCTTTCACGCAGCATCATCAATACATCGAGTCCATCAGCCCGAAAAATTGGGACGGGCTCGACATCAACAAGGAACTCGCCAAGGCGCTCGGCGCCGTGGATGACGCGCGCGCCGAGTACAACAAATCGCTGCCGAAGATCAGTCCCGAGTCCGATACGAATCGCGGCGACGCCGTGGCCGCGTCCGCCGGATTCCAGATCGACCATCACACCGGCTCGGATGAGAAGGATTTCATGTACTGGCTCAAGGCGGGATTCGCCTTCACGCTGCCGCTGCTCGCGCTCGGCATCATCTTCATCTTCGTGGTCGTCGCGTTTCTGCAAGGGGGACGCCCGTGACCATGGCCTCGAAGCGTCCCGGAAAAAAAAGCGAGCCGCCCGCCTCGCCGCTCGATGCGAAGCGGAAGGCGCTGCTCGAACACGAGCGGAAAATCGCCGAGCAAATCGCGCGGCGCGAACGCCTCATCGAGGAGGCTCCAAAACTCGCGAAGGAACAGGCCCGGCTGCGGCGCGAGGAAATCGTGCGGCGCGCCTCGCGCGTCGAAGCCGGTCCGAATGCGCGCGCCGCACTCCCGGACCCGCGCCACACCTACGAGTTGCATACCGCCACGGCGGGACGCGGCCGCCGGCTGAAGCGCGAGCAACGGAGGGGAATGCTCACCTTTTTTGTCCTGCTCGCCGCCTTCGCCGCGGTGATCACGTGGATTTATTTCTCGCTACTTCGCGGGCTTTGACACTGCCGGTTCCGCATCGGCAATGGGCTTCGGCTTGATCTGAATCTCGGACGCCGGAGCCGCCTCGCCCACCGGCGCGAAGCCCACGCTTTTCACCAGCGCCTGACCGCGCGGGCTGAGCAGGAAATCGACGAGCTTCTTTGAATCGCCCGCAAAGCGCCGCGGCGAAAGGACGATGAGCGGCTTGGCGAGCGGATACTTTTTCGACTTGAGCATCGCCGGGGTGGATTCGGTGATCGAGCCGTCGGGCTCCTTGATGCCGATGATGTGAACCGATTTGCCATTGGCCATGTGCGGCGGCATCACCGAGATCGAGCCGGTGTTGAACTCCACGGAATCGCGCGCGTCCTCGTAGCGCACCACGGTTTCGAAAGACTCGCCCAGCGGCGCGAGCCGCTGATCCTTGTAAAGCCAGGTCGCAAACAACTCCCACGTCCCGCGTCCGCGTTTCGGATTGTAAAATTTGACCGCCTCATCCGGCCCGCCGACTTCCTTCCAGTTCCGAATGTCGCCCTCGTAAATTTTCACCATCTGATCGCGCGTCAGCGCCCGCACGCCCGCGCGCCACACATTGTCCGCCACGCCGATCCCGAGCACCTGCCAGCCGATCTGCGCCTCGTCGAAACTGCGCGCCGGAAACTGCGCGCGATCGGCGGCGTCGAGCAGCTTCGTCGTCAGCCCGAGCTGCGTCGTCCCCGACCCGACCGAGAGAAAACCGCCGGTCGCGCCGCCTTCCGTGCCGACGCGCACTTCGATGCCGAGTTCCTCCTTGAGGAAAGGCTCCGCCGCTTTCATCACCTGCGCCAGCAGCGCCGAGCCGTGCATGGAGATCGGCTCCGGCTTTGGCTCCGCCCGCGCGGAAACGGCGAACGCGATGAGCGGAATGAGGCTGATTCGGTGAAGCATGATGTTTGTTACGGGCGGACGCCTACCAAAGCAGACGCGCGCGCCCCGCGCAACCGCCGCCCACGGATGCCCGGCGGCTCCACTTTCAATCAGAGCCTCGCTCTACAGTATTGCGTCAGCCCTGCTTTCGGAACACTCGCCACTTGCGCACTCGCCTTCGCTCCCGCGACACTCCCGCGCCTTGCATCTCACCGCATCCTCCCTCCGCCGACCGCTCACCGTGCTCGTGCTCGTGGTCGCGGTGACGCTCGGCGCGTGGCTCGCGGTGCAGCGGATGACGCGCGATGTTTTCCCGCCGCTCGGCGTGCCGACGATCTACGTGGCGCAGCCTTTCGGCGGCATGGACCCGGCGCAGATGGAGGGCTACCTCACTTATTACTACGAGTATCATTTTCTCTACATCACGGGCATCGAGCATGTGGAATCGAAGTCGATCCAAGGCGCGTCGCTGATGAAGCTGCAGTTTCATCCCGGCACGGACATGTCGGCGGCGATGGCGGAGACGGTGGCGTATGTAAATCGTGCGCGCGCCTTCATGCCGCCGGGCACGCCGGGGCCGTTTGTGACGCGCTTCGATGCGGGCAGCGTGCCGGTGGGCTACCTCGTTTTTTCCACGGAAAATCCGCAGCGCACCGTCGGGCAGATGCAGGACGCTGCGCTGAATCTCGTGCGCCCGCTTTTCGCGACGCTGCCGGGGGTGTCCGCGCCGCCGCCGTTTGGGGGGGCGGCGCGCAGCATCGTGGTGAATGTGAAGCCGGATCGGATGCGCGCTTACGGGATGTCGCCGGATGAAATCGTGACGGCCATCGCGCAGACGAACGTGATCAGCCCGTCGGGAACCTGAATCTCGCGCAGGGCGCGGTCTTCGTGCGCGATCTCGCGACGGTCGATGACCAGCCGGACATCGTGACCAGCTACGGCCTCGTGAACGGGCGACGCACGGTGTACATCCCGGTCACGAAACGCTCGGATGCTTCGACGCTTTCGGTCGTGGAGTTGGTGAAGGCGAACCTCGCGAAGTTTCAAAGCGTGGTGCCGGACGATGTGCGCGTGAGTTTCGAGTTCGACCAATCGCCGGTGGTGCTCGGCGCGATTCAGAATCTCGTGAAAGAGGGCGCGCTTGGCGCGGTGCTCACCGGGCTGATGGTGCTGCTTTTTTTGCGCAGCGTGCGCAGCGCGCTCATCGTCGTGTTGAACATTCCCATCGCGCTTTTCGCCGCCGCGTTTGCGCTGTGGCTGAGCAGTCAGTCGGTGAACCTGATGACGCTCGGCGGTTCGCGCTCGCGGTCGGCATCTTCGTGGATGAGGCGACGGTCGCGGTGGAAAATATCCACGCACATCTCGCGCGCGGTGCCTCGCTCGCGCGGGCCGCGCTCGATGCCGCGAGCGAGACGGCGGTGCCGCGGCTGCTCGCGATGCTGTGCGTGCTCGCGGTGTTCACGCCCGCGTTTTTCATGGTCGGCGCGGCGCGGGCGCTCTTCACGCCGCTCGCGCTGGCGGTCGGGTTTTCGATGGTCGCGTCGTTTGTGCTTTCGAGCACGCTCGTGCCGATCCTCGCGGTCTGGCTGCTGCGCGGGAAAGGCCATGCAGACACCGGCCCGTCACTCGGTCAGCGTGCTTACGCCGGGCTGCTCGGTGGCATCGTCGCCACGCGCTGGGTGCTGATTCCCGCCTATCTTGTGGGCGCGCTTTTCTCGCGTGGATCATCGGCGGACGGCTCGGCGTGGAGATTTTTCCGAAGGCGGATTCCGGCCAGCTCGCCGTGCGCCTGCGCGCAGCGACCGGCACGAAGGTCGAGAACACCGAGCAGCTCGCGTTGCGCGTGCTCGACCTGGTGAAACGCGAAGTCGGCGCGGACAAAATCGCGATCACGCTCGGCCTCGTCGGCGTCCACGCGTCGAACTATCCGGTGAACCTCATCCATCTCTGGAACGGCGGTCCCGAGGAAGCCTGGCTCGCCGTGCAACTCAAACCCGGTGGCCCGCCCATCGAGGACTTGAAAGAAAAACTGCGCGGCATTTTCGCGCGCGAACTGCCCGAGTTGCGCGTGTCCTTCGAGCCGAGCGACATCGTCTCGCGCGTGATGAGCTTCGGCTCCAGCACGCCCATCGAAATCGCCGTCAACGGCCCCGACCTCGCCGTGAGCCGCGAGTATGCGGAAAAGATTTTTGCGAAAATGAAAACCATCCCCGCGCTGCGCGACGTGCATTTCGTGCAGTCGCTCGATTTCCCGACGGTGAATGTGGACATCAACCGCGAGCGTGCCGGGCTGCTCGGCGTGAAGACCACCGACATCACGCGCTCGCTCGTCGCCGCCACGACATCGAGCCGCTTCACGCTGCCGAATTACTGGGCCGATCCGAAGACCGGCGTGAGCTACAGCGTGCAGGTGCAAATCCCGCAGGCGAAAACCACGTCCATCGAGGACTTGAAGAATGTGGCCGTCGGACCATCCGTGCTCCTCCGGAATGTCGCGACCATCGCGCCTGGCACCGCCGTCGGACAATACGAGCGATACAACCTGGCACGCGTCATCAGCATCACCGCAAACATCCACGGCGCGGACCTCGGCCACGTCGCCGCCGATGTGGAACGCGCCATCGCCGACGCCGGTGCGCCGCCCGCGAAAACCACGGTCGCGCTGCGCGGCCAGATCGTGCCGCTGCGCGAATTGCTCGGCGGTTTCCGCTCCGGGCTCGTCGTTGCCATCATCGTCATCTTTCTTTTGCTCGGCGCGAACTTCCAATCGCTGCGCCTCTCGCTCGCCGTCGTCTCGACCGTGCCCGCCGTGCTCGCTGGCGTGGCGCTCGCGCTCTGGCTCACGCGCACCACGCTCAATATCCAGCCGGCCATCGGCGCGATCATGGCCGTCGGCGTCGCCGTGGTAAATGCGATCTTGCTCGTGACCTTCGCCGAGCGCGCCCGCCGCGCCGGTACGAGTCCGCGCGATGCCGCACTCGCAGGCGCGACCAGCCGCCTGCGCCCGATCCTGATGACCAGCTTCGCGATGCTCGCCGGGATGGTACCGATGGCGCTCGGTTTCGGCGAAGGCGGCGAGCAAGTCGCCCCGCTCGGCCGCGCGATGATCCGGCGGTCTTGCGGCGGCGACGGTCGCGACGCTCTTCGTGCTCCCGAGCGTCTTCGCGATGATCGCGCCGCGCACCGTGCGCAGTCCTTCGCTCGACCCGGACGATGAAACGAGCGCACACTTTCAACCGACCAAGCCATGAGTTCTAAAATGTTCCAGGTGGAAAAAGCGGGCGCGGGGAAATTCCGGGTAGCGCGCGCGTCTCGCGTGCTGGCGAAGGCGTCCCGCCTTCGCGAACTTTCAAAACGCATCGGTGGTAATTGCGCGCGCCATTCCATCAGGACGTCTCAGGAAGTTCGTTTCGGCGGGACGCCGAAACCAGCACGCGAGACGCGCGCGCTACCCGGATTCACTCACACGCTTTTTTTGATCTTCGCGGCAACATGCGCAGTCGCCGCCGATCCAACTTCCGTGAAAGTCGCGCCCGTCGCGCGCGGCGACGTGATCCGCTACGTCACGCTGCCGGGAAACTTGCGCGCGAAACAGCAGGCGACGCTTTACGCAAAGGTCGCGGGCTACGTCACGAAGGTCGCGGTGGACAAGGGCGATGCGGTGAAAGTGGACCAGTTGCTCGCGGAACTCGAAGTGCCGGAGCTGATCGCCGATTTCAAAAAGTACGAGGCCGATGCACAGGTCGCGGAGATCGACCTGAAACGCCTCACCGACGCGCATAGCGACTACGGCATCGGCCTCTCGTGGCGCGTCGGCCCCGGCGGACTTTTCGACACGGGCCGCATCCACGCGGGCGAGGCGCGGCTCGAGACGGGCGAACTCGAACGCGCCAAACTGCGCGACGAAATCACGCGGCAGGTCGTCGAGGCCCACGCCAGCGCGCACTCACTCGCGGATCAAATCGAGTTTTCCAAAAAGGCTCTCAGCGCCGCCGAGCAATCGCTCAAACTCGCGCGGCAGCGGCAGCAATTCGGCGTCGGCGAAGTCCTCGAAAACATCCAGGCCGAGCAAGACCTCACGCGCGCGCGGCTCGACTACCTCACCGCGATCACGGGCCACAACCGCGCGCAGTTCGCGCTCCGCCGAGCGGTCGCGGGCGGCGGCAAGTAGGCTTCATCGCGGCAAAAAGAATCTCCCAAAGTTCCGGCTGGGTGGTAAGTTGCAAGCCTCCGGCTTCGGCTATTCATTCACCCCGCACTTCCCGATTCATGTCCGAAAATCTCAGCGCCCTTTCCTTTCGCAAAAGCGCCGGAAAAAATCTCTTCGAGCGGATGGTCGAGGCTGCCGAAAAAACGGGCACCGCAGCCGCGCCGGAGACGGTGCGGCGCATGGGCGAGGAGTCGCTCTTTGGCGATGCGATCACGCTCGGGGCGGTTTCGTTTTACGATTTTCTGAAAAAGGAAAACGAGGGGAAGAAGGTGCTCGTGTGCAATGGGTCCGCGTGTCTGTGCGCGGGCACGCAGGAGCGGCTGCATCGGGAATTGGGCGCGCATTTTCAGGAGGAAGAAATCGGGCACATCTGCTGTCTCGGGCGGTGTCATCAGGGCGGGGCGTTTCAATACGACGGGCGCAATTTTTCGGGGCAGTCCGAGGCGGCGCTTGGCGCGCTTTTTTCCACCGGCCAGGGCGACGCGGAGGACCGCTACGAAGTCGTGTCGCCTTTGCAGCCGGCGCAGCTCACCGCGCCATTCCCCGGCCTCAAAAAATACTACGAGCCCTTCCGCGCCCTGCTCGCCAAGGAGCGCGACTGGCTCGCGGGTGAACTGAAGGACTCCGGCCTGCGCGGACGCGGCGGCGCGGGGTTTCCGCTGCATTTCAAATGGTCGTCCTGCCGCGCGAGCGAGGGCGCGGTGAAGTATGTGGTCTGCAATGCGGACGAGGGCGATCCCGGCGCTTACATCGACAAATATCTCATGGAGCAGCGCCCGCATTCGGTGCTGCTCGGGATGATGGTCGCGGGGTGGTTCGCGGGCGCGGAGGTCGGCGTGCTTTATATCCGCGCTGAGTATCCGGATTCGATTCGGATCGTGAATGCGGCCATCGCGGAACTGCGCGGAGCGGGCTTGCTCGGGAAAAACATTTTCAGCAGCGGATGGAATTTCGAGCTGAAGACGATCAAGGGCGCGGGCGCATACATCTGCGGCGAGGAAACGGCGCTGCTCGCGAGCATCGAGGGGCAGCGCCCGGAAGTGCGCGTGCGTCCGCCATTCCCGACGGTCGAGGGGCTTTATCGCAAGCCGACGATCGTCAACAACGTCGAGACCTTCTCGAACATTCACGCGATCCTCACGCTCGGCGGGAAAGGCTACGCCGCCATCGGGACGCCGCAGAGCACGGGGCCGAAGCTGCTCTCGCTCGACAGTCATTTTGCGCGGCCCGGCATTTACGAAGTCGCGATGGGCACGCCGCTCGCCGACGTGTTCGCGCTCGCGGGGGGATTCAAGACGAAGATCAAAGCCGTGCAGATCGGCGGGCCGCTCGGCGGGATCGTGCCGGTGGGAAAAATCGGCGAACTCACCGTCGATTTCGAGTCGTTCAAGAAGGCGGGATTTCTCCTCGGCCACGCGGGCGTCGTGAGCATCCCGGAGTCGTTCCCGATGATTGAATACATCCAGCACCTTTTCCAATTCACCGCCGACGAGAGCTGCGGGAAATGTTTCCCCTGCCGCCTCGGCAGCACGCGCGGCGCGGAACTGGTCGCGAAGGCGCGCAGCGACAGCAGCTACAAAATTGATCGCACGCTCATTGACGACCTCCTCGAAACGATGGAGCAGACCTCGCTCTGCGCACTCGGCGGCGGCGTACCCTTGCCGATCAAAAATGCGCTGCAATACTTTGAAGACGAGCTTCGCCCTTACCTGAAACCCGTGACCGCAAAACGCTGACACTTATGGTCCAAGACCTCTCCACCATCACCGCCTGCATCGACGGCGAGCCGCATCACTTCGAGGATGGCGACACGCTGCTCAATTTCATCGACCGCCATCGCGGGCGCGGGCATGTGCCAACGCTTTGCGATGCGCCGCAGCTCAAGCCGTATGGCGCGTGCCGCGTGTGCTCGGTCGAGATCGCGCAGAGTGCCGAGGGGCCGAGGCGCGTCGTTGCCTCGTGCCACACGCCGCTTGCGGCGGGGATGCACATTTTCACCGAGTCACCGAAAGTGCGCGGGCTGCGGCGGAATATCGTCGAGCTGGTGCTGACGGATCATCCGCTCGACTGCCTGACTTGCGAAGTGAATGGGAACTGCGAACTGCAAACCGTCGCGGCGAAAGTCGGCATCCGCAGCGTGCGCTA
>JAYVRQ010000644.1:0-3473 GCA_043776145.1 Chthoniobacteraceae bacterium | reverse complement strand
TTCACACCGCGGATTTTTCCGGCGCAAATCTCGCGGGAGCCGCGCTGGGCGATGCGACGCGCGCGGACGGTTTTGAATACGAAGGCGTGCTCGACCTGACCTCCGGCACCACCACGCTCCACTCGCAAAGCCTCGCGAGCCTCGGCACCACCACTACACTCACCGGCGCAACGCTGAGCGCGCCCAACGGCCTGCGGCTCGACGGCGGGAAGACGCTCGCCGGCTTCGGCACCGTGCAGACGCCGAACGATCCCGACAAGCCGGCGATCCTCGATGGCGACGTCGCCGCGCTGGGCGGCGTCCTCGTTTTCACCGGCTACGTAAAGGGCGCGGCCTCATTCACTGGCTCGGTCACTTTCACCGGCACGTACCAGCCGGGGCAGAGCCCCGCGATCGTGAGCGTGGAAAATTTCGATCTCACTTCGACGAGCACGCTCGTGCTGGAAATCGGCGGCCTCGCTCCCGGCAGCGAGCACGACCAAATCGCCATCGGCGGACACGCGACTTTCGACGGCACGCTGCGAGTCGCGCTCATCGAAGGTTTCGAGCCCGCGCTCGGCGATTCGTTTCAACTGTTCACCGGCTCCAAAAGCGGCGCATTTTCCACGCTGCTTCTGCCCGCGCTCCACGCCGGACTCGCGTGGGACACGTATGACATCGTGAGCAACGGCACGCTCACCGTCGTCGTGCCCGAGCCCGCGAGTTTCGCCTTGTGCGGCGCGGGCATCCTGGTGCTCGGCGTGTACTCGCGGCGGCGCGCGTAGAGCGGTCAGCCCGGCCCTGAACTCGCGTCGCTACGATGACGCGAGATGCCCGCGAATGAAATCTTCTGCTGTAAGTGTTAGAGGCAAATAGTCCATAGAGGGGATCTATCTAATGATCCAGTGGGGCAACGGTGGCCTCCATCGGATACCGCTTTCTGATACCGGCGATAATCTGAATATGGAATATAGCAACGGCAAGGATCCAAAGTGGGTTCCCGACCCCGCTACCCGTCGATAACACTTTCAACCTAACCCATCGAACGCGCCGGTGGAGGTTTTCGCTTTCGTTGGCATACCTAGGTGGAATGTGGGAACGCCAGTTCCCTGAAGCTGTGCTTCGTCCGTTTCCGCGCCTCTTGCACCCGGACGCATCCTTCCCTACTCTCCGCCCGAATGATCGAAGTCGCCGGCCTTTCCAAACTCTATGGCGACTTCGCGGCGGTTTCCGATTTGTCGTTTCCGGTGCAGCCGGGTGAGATCATGGGGCTCGTGGGGCCGAATGGCGCGGGGAAGACGAGCACGCTGCGCTGTCTGGCGGGGATCATCCCGCCGACGGGCGGCGCGATCCGCATCGCGGGGTGCGACCTCCTCGCGGACCCGCTCACGGCGAAGCGCGCGCTCGCGTTTTTCCCGGATGAGCCGCGGCTCTTCGACTATCTCACAGTGCGGCAGCATCTCGATTTCATCGCCCGACTTTACCAGATCGCCGATGCTGCGGAACGCGCGCCCGCCCTGCTCGCGGAACTGGAGATGAGCGACAAGGCGAACCTGCTGCCGGGTGAGCTTTCGCGCGGCATGAAGCAGAAAGTCGCGCTCGCGTGCGGCTTCCTGCATTCGCCGCGCGCGATGTTTTTCGACGAGCCGCTGACGGGGCTCGATCCCTTCGCGATCCGGCGGACGAAGGACATCATCGTGCGCCGCGCGCGGGAGGGCGCGGCGATCATCCTCAGCTCGCACCTGCTGCATCTGCTGGAGGAAGTGTGCTCACATGTGCTGATCCTGAAACGCGGCGTGAAAATCGCGCACGGCACGCTCGCGGAGATCCGCGCGCAACACGGCGAGGCGAGTCTGGAGGAAATCTTCATGCGCATCGCGGGCGACGACGCGGGGCAATGAATCTGCATTCAGAAATGGAGCCCGCGAAAGACGCGAAAGGCACGAAAGAAGAAGCACTTCTGCAAATTGCTCGACTTACCCATCGAAGTAATTCCCGCCCCGGTCGGAACTCCATCCTTTCGCGTCTTTTCGCGTCTTTCGCGGGCCATCCATTTCCGGCTTTGAGATGAATCACGCGCTCGTCTTTCTCGTCTCGCGTTCCTTTGCGAACGCGGTGGCGTTCCGCCTGAAGCGGTTGCGGCAGCCGAAGTATCTCGCGGGAGCGGTGATCGGCGGGCTGTATTTTTACTTCTATTTTTTTCGCATGGTCATCGGACAGGGACGCACAGCGGGTGGCGGCGCGGCGATCCCGATCGGCGACATCGGGGTGGACTTCGCGACGCTCGCGTTGTTCGCGGTAGTGATCGTCTTTTCATGGCTGTGGGCTGGTTCGCGAGCGTCGCTGCATTTCACAGAAGCGGAAATCGCGTGGCTTTTTCCCGCGCCGCTGGATCGCCCGACGCTCATCCGTTACAAGCTGCTGAAGTCGCAACTCGGCCTGCTTTTCCTTGCGTTCGTGATGACGCTCCTCACCGGACGCGCCGCGCAGGGCTCGCTCGCGTGGATGCACCTGGCCGGCTGGTGGATCGTCTTTTCCACGCTGCAACTGCACCGCCTCGCCGCATCGTTCGCGCTGCATCGCCTGATGCAACGCGGCCTCGCCGATGGGAAGCGACGCGTCGTTGTCGTCGCCGTCGTGCTCTCATTCGCGGCGGTGATTTACCTTTGGAAACGCGCGACGCCGCAGCCTCCCGAACTGCATGGCGATTGGATCGCGTGGACGCGCGCCCTTCTCCACGCCGGCCCCGCGCCGTGGCTGCTCTGGCCGTTCCACGTCGTCGTGCAGCCGTGGTTCGCGACGGACTTTGCGGGCTTCCTCCGCGTGCTCCCCGGCGCGCTGTTCATCATGGCGCTGCATTACTTTTGGGTCGTGCGCGCGCATGTGTCCTTCGAGGAAGCGTCCATCGCTCTCTCGCAAAAACGCGCCGCCTTCATCGCCGCCCGTCGCGGTGGCGACATGCGTCTCAAGCAAACGCCGCCGTCCGCGAACGTGCCGCCGTTTCGCCTGCGTCCCACTGGCTTCGAGCCGATTTCCTTTCTTTGGAAACACACGCTTTCCACCGGCGGACGTCGTAAAGCGCGCCACTGGCTTGTCAGCAGCGCGATCCTCTTCGCACTCGCCTGCATTCTCGCCGTCTCCGGTCTCTGGCCGCTCGGGCAAGTTTTCATCTTGATGATGGCCTTATCAGTATTGGTCACGGTCACGTTCACCAACTCCGCCAAAGGCGCGCAGTCCGTCCGACGCGACCTCATGGCGATTGACCTGCTCAAAACCTTCCCGCTCCCTGGCTGGAAAATCGTGCTCGGCGAATTGCTCGGCCCCGTCATCGGAGGCACGGCGCTGCAATGTTTCATGCTCGCGATCATCGTCACGAGCCTGTCGTCCCTGCCGGACTTCGAACCCGCGCAGCGCGCGATGCTGCCCGTCGCCGCGTGCGCCATCGCGCTCCTCACACCCGCGATCAATCTCACGCTGATGATTATCCCCACCGC
>JAYVRQ010000643.1:0-3476 GCA_043776145.1 Chthoniobacteraceae bacterium | reverse complement strand
CGCGAGCACGCCATCCGGCTCACCGTCGGATTCGACTACGCGGTGCCGCCGAATTTCGTGAAAGACTGCATGGTGCGCGCCGCCGCCGCCGCGCCGGGAGTGCTGCCGAAACCGCCGCCGAAAGTCTTCCTCAAAAGTTTCGCCGACTCCTCGATTCTTTACGAAATCAAGTTCTGGCTCGAAGACGAATCGCGCTTCAACGACATCCTTGATGCGATCAAAACGAACGTCTGGTACGAGGCGCAGCGCAACGGCATCCGCATCCCGTTTCCCATCCGCACGCTCCAGATCGAGAAGACGCCCGCCGCCGCGCAGCCCGCGATGGAAGCCGCCCGCACTTCCGCGCGGAAGCAGCCCTTTCTCCAGCTCCTCGACGACTCGCAAACCGACCGCCTGCTCGCCAGCGCGCGGCTCAAACGCTTCGGTCGCGGCGAGCGTGTCATCGAGCAGGGCGAGGAAGGCGGCTCCATGTTCATCCTGCTGCGTGGTGAGGCGTCGGTGATCGTGAACGGAGCCGACACGCGCACGCAGGTCGCGACGCTGCGCGACGGCGATTACTTCGGGGAAATGTCGCTGCTCACCGGCGAACCGCGCAGCGCCACCATCGTCGCGCAGACCGATTGCGAGATGTGGGAAATCGGGAAGGACGTGCTCGGTGAACTGCTCGAACACAACCAGACGCTCGTGGAAAAACTCGGCGACCTGCTGGCGAAACGCCGTCTCGAAAACGAAGGCCTCCTCGCCAGCGCGCATCCCGCCGCGGTGATGCAGGAAAAGCGGCGCGAGTATCACCTGTCGTTCGTGTCAAAGTTGAAATCGTTTTTCGAGTTGTAGCCTGCGTCTTGCGCGCCCCGGCATGGCAATGCGCGCGGACGCGGAACTCCGGGTAGCACGCTTGTCCCGAGCGTTGGCGAAGGCGTCCCGCCTTCGCGGACTTTCAAAACGGGTTCAATGAAGATTGCGCGCGCGTCTGCCATTCGGACGTCCATGAAAGTTCGTTTTGGCGGGACGCCAAAACCAACGCTCGGGACGAGCGTGCTACCCGGAACACGCCACCGCGCGCTCAAGAACCATCAAGCGACGGTGCCGATGCTGTGGAAGGTGGCGTCTTTCGGAAGAATCGCGCGGTCGCAAAAATCGCCGAACCCTTCGCCTTCGTTTCGCTCGACGGCGTAGCGTTTGATGATCGGCGTGAGCAGCTTCACGGCGTCGTCGATCGTGACGCTCGGCGAGACGAGGCGGTTCAGCCGCGTGCCGTTGTAGCGCGCGCCGAGATACAGCGCGTATTTGTTCGGCGCGCGGCCCACAAGGCCGATCTCCGCGACGTACGGACGCGCGCAGCCGTTCGGGCATCCCGTGATGCGCAAACTGATCGCGTCGTCTTTCAAGCCGGCTTCTTCGAGCACGGTTTCAAATTTCGCGAGGATGTCGGGCAGGATGCGTTCGCTCTCGGCGAGGGCGAGGCCGCACGTCGGCAGGGCCACGCACGAGAGCGCATTCAGCCGCATCCCGGAGCGGTTGTTTTCGCCGGTGAGCCCGTGCTGCGCGAGGATGGCGTCGATGCGCGGCTTCTGCTCGGCGGTGACGCCGGAGATGGTGAGATTCTGTGAGGGCGTGAGGCGGAAGTCTCCGGTGTGGATTTCCGCAATCTCGCGCAGCGCCGTTTTCATCGGCCAGCCGGGTGTGTCCTTGATCCGACCGCTGAGAATGTGCAGGCCGTAAAACCAAGTCCCATCCGCGCACTCGTGCCAGCCGAACGGGTCTTCGATTGTGGTGAATTGGAACGCGCGCGCCGACTCGAACACGATTCCCGAGCGTCGCTCGACCTCGCCTTTGAACCACGCGATGCCGCGATCCTCGATGGTGTATTTCAGCCGCGCGTGTTTGCGATTCGTGCGGTCGCCGTGGTCGCGCTGCGTCGTGAGCACGGCCTCGCCGATAGTGTTCACCTGGTCGGGCGCGATGAAGCCGAGCACGTCGGCGAGACGCGGGAAAGTTTCCGCGTTCCCATGACTCATACCGAGCCCGCCGCCGACGGTCACGTTGTAGCCCGCGAGTTTTCCATCCTCGACGATGGCGATGAACCCAAGGTCTTGCGTGAAAACATCAATGTCATTCGACGGCGGCAGCGCGAACCCGGTCTTGAATTTCCGCGGCAAATAAGTCGCGCCGTACATCGGCTCCGCCTCCGGTTCCCCGCCGGCCACGAGTTCCTCATCGAGCCAGATTTCGTGATAGGCGTGCGTGCGCGGCAGCGCGTACTGGCTCCACGCGCGCGCGCGGTCGTGGACCTGTTGCAGCACCGCGCTGCGCTCCGGGTTGGGCGAGGCCATCACGTTGCGATTCACGTCGCCGCAGGCCGCGATGGAATCGAGCAGCACCTCGTGCATCCGCTTGATAAGCGGCTTCGCGTTCCCCTTCAAAATGCCGTGGAACTGAAACGTCTGCCGCGTCGTGAGGCGCAGCGACGGCGAGGCGAGATCGGCGGCGAGTTGATCCAGCACGATCCATTGCTGCGGCGTCGCGCGCCCGGCGGGTAGGCGCAGGCGGAGCATGAAGGCGAACGCCTTTTCCTTGCCCGCTTTCTTCAGCGCGTTCCGCACATCGCGATCATCCTGCATGTAAATCCCGTGGAACTTGGTGAGCTGCCCGCTCTCCTCGGAGATCGTGCCCGTCGAAGTATCGGCGAGGTCGGCGGCGATGTGCCCGCGCAGGAAATTCGACGCGATCTTGATGCCTTCGTTGGCACTGGGCGGCTTGGTTTCGGATGGTGAATTCATAGGCGCAGCGGGATGGTGCGCGCTACAGGGTTCGAACCTGTGACTTCTTGCGTGTGAAGCAAGCGCTCTACCACTGAGCTAAGCGCGCGTTTTCCGAAATCGGGACCGGAGGATATTCGCGGCGTCCAAAGTTGCCAGTGGAATTTCGGGCGCACGCTCTGCCACATTCGCGCCATGCCCGACGCGATCTTCCCCGACGACGATTCCATTTTCCAAATTATCACGCGACAGCCGGGCCCGGCGGGTGCGCTGCCGCTCACGGATGCGCTGCTGCGCGGCAGCCCGAGCGGCGACATTTTCGGGCTCACGCAAAATGTCGGCATGGGCTGGGAGGCGGCTCTGGCAAATGGACGGCAGTTCCTCATTCTCTCGACGCAGGGCGGGCTGCGCGCGCCGGATGGGACGCCGGTCGCGCTCGGTTATCACACGGGGCATTGGGAAATCGGGTTGCTCGTCGAGGCGGCTGCGCGCGAACTGCGGCGACTCGGCACCGTGCCTTTCGCGGCGGCGTGCAGCGATCCATGCGATGGGCGCACGCAGGGGACGACCGGGATGTTCGACTCGCTGCCGTATCGCAACGACGCCGCGCTCGTCTTCCGCCGGCTCATCCGCTCGCTGCCGCGCCGCGCGGGCGTGCTCGGCGTGGCGACGTGCGACAAGGGACTGCCCGCGATGATGATGGCGCTCGCCGCGATG
>JAYVRQ010000642.1:0-12064 GCA_043776145.1 Chthoniobacteraceae bacterium | reverse complement strand
GGCCGATCTTGTCGAGCTTCGGATGCGTGGCGCTCGCGGGATCGGCGGCGAAGCGCGGCACGTCCGGCGAACCGACGAGCCCGAACTTTTTCGACGGCACGTAAATCCAAATCTCATCCGGCCCGCGTCGCCCGATCACGACCTCGGTGTCCATGATGTCCGCCGTGATTTTGAAATGCTCCGGCGCGCGAAATAGGATCGAGATTTTTTTTCCGAGGAACTCCTTCGGCACACCCGCGGACTCGACCACGGCGAGATCGAGTTCGACCGTCTTCGCCGCGTCATCGGACGGTGGGTTGAGATATTTCATCGCCTCCGGCAGCAGCCGCGCGAGAAAGGCGGCGGGCGCGGCGTCCTTCGCGCAAAGCGGCCACGCCATGAGCGCGAGGCTCGTGAAGATGAGGAGCAGTTTTTTCATGGGAATTTGAATGGCGGCGTGGGGAACCATTTGCGGTGAAAGCTACACACGCGCCGTGCGAGACGGCGAACAGATTTGCGAGAAAGCGCGCGGGCTGCGTCGGGCATAATTTTCATGGGCGATCCGGGTAATCACGGGCACATCCTTTTTGCGCCTTTCCTAATCACCCGCTCCATGAGCCATCAAATCGATCCCGTCATTCTCCGAAAATTGCAGGCGTTCAGCGACCGTCGCCGGAATCTCATTATTACGCGCGGCGTCTGTGCGGGAGTGGGAATGTTGCTCGCGACGATGATGCTGGTCGCGCTCGTCGATTGGCTGTTTGTGCTGCCGGACTGGCTGCGGTGGACGCTCAGCGGCGTGGCGTACGCGGCGGTGATTGTGGTCGAGTGGCGGTCTTGTTTGCGGCTGCTCGTTCATGCGCCGGGGGCGCGGCGGCTGGCGCGGCTGGTGGAACATGCGGAGCCGAAGTTGCGGGAGGATTTGCTTTCGGCGGTGGAACTCGGCGATCCGGGGTCGGATGCGGCTTTTGATTCGGAGCAGTTCCGCGCGCTGGTGCAGTCGGATGTGGCGCAGCGCATGGAAGGCATGGAAGTCGAGCGGCTGCTGCCGGTGAATTTGGTGCGGCGGTATCTGGCGATTGCAGCGGCGATTGTCGTGGCGCTCATCGCGGGGTTTGCGGTGACGGGGATGCAGTTCGGGACGCTGCTGGCGCGGGCGCTTTTTCCGGGGGCGAATCTGGCGCGCGTTTCGCAGTATCGGATCAGCATCGTGTCACCCGATCCGGCAGAGAAGATCGTGCCGCACGGGGAGACGGTGCCGCTCGTGGCGTCGGTGTCGGGCGGGCGCGTGAGCAAGGCGGTGCTCGAGGTTTTCAGCGAAACGGGCGGGCGCGAAGTCGTGCAGATGACGCCGCTCGCGGGCGATCAGTTTTCGGCGACGGTGCAAGTCGGGCGCGAGAATGTGCGCTACCGCGTGCGGGCCGGCGATGCGATCACGCGCAAGTACGAGATCAGCGCGGTGGCGCGTCCGCATGTCGTCGCCTTCGCGAAGACTTACCACTTTCCAAAATACGCGCGGCTGGCGGACAAGGCGGTGAGCGAGGAGAACGGCGACCTCGTGGCGCTGGAAGGGAGCGAGGTGGAGCTGCGGTTGAAGACGAATCAGGCGATCAATTCGGGCGAGCTGCGGCTCGATCAAGGCCGGCAGCAGGTGACGGTGCCGCTGACTGCGGAGGCTGATGGGCAGTTGATTGGCAGGGTGCCGGTGTCGGCGTCGGGGACGTATCGCGTCTTCCTGGTCGCGGCGCAGACCGGCTTTGAAAACAAATTCAGTCCCGAGTACGAAATCCGCGCCGAGCCCGATCTTGTGCCGCAGGTGGAACTCGAATTGCCGAAGCAGGACATCATCATTCCGGCGAATGAAATCGTGGAAGTGCGAGGGACGGCGAGCGACGATTTGCCGATCGCGCGCGTGGCGCAGATGACGCGCGTGAATGAAGGGCCGTGGAAGGAATTCGTGCTTGCGAAGGATGCGGGCGTGAAGGCGGTGGTGGAACGGCGGTGGGATTTGTTCGAGCAGGGGGCGAAGGTGAACGACTTGCTGACGATCAAGTTGCTGGTCGAGGATTTGAAAGGGCATCGCGTGGAGTCGCGTCCGATCCAGATCACGATTGCGGCGTCGGGATTTGAGTCGCGACGGCTGACTTCGCTGGAGGCGAAGCGGGCGTTGTTCGAGGCGATCCGCGAACTGCGCACGGCGGCGGAGGCTTTTGAAAAGCGCGCGAATGAAGCGCGGGAGACTTTTGAAAAACTGCCGGATGGCGATGCGGGCCGCAGGCAGGCGTGCGTGAGCGGTGCGGGTGCGGCGGAGGAATTTGAGCGGAAGGCGGTGGAGGTTTCCGCGAAGCTGAACGCGGTGCTGCACACGGCGGGCGCGGGGCATGAGAGCGCGGATCTCGTCCTGCTCGGACGGCTGCTGGCGAAGGTGAACGTGGGCGGGCTGCAATTCAGCCGCGATGCGCTGGAAGTCGCGACGGCGAACACGGCGGCGGCGGCGGGTGCGCGGGATTTCATGCGCGAGTTTGGCGAGGCGGCTGCGAAGACGAATCAGCGGGCGCGGGTGCTCGAAGATGCGTTTCGCACTTTCCTCAACTCCGAGGAAATCGACGTGCTCGCGGAAAATATGTACGTCGTCGCGCAACAGCAAAAGCGGCTGGCAGAACTCGCGCGGACGAGTGGCGACGATGAAAAAAAGTGGACGCAAATCGCGGATCGGATGCGCGTGGTGACTTCGGAAACACGGGCGCTGGAGGCTCAGATGACGGCTTCCGCGCCGCACGATCAGGGCGGGGATCGCTTTGTGCAGATGCAAAAGGAGATCGAGAAATATCGCGTCGCCGTGGATGCGGCGCTCGCTCCCGGCGCTCAGGTGGGCCGGATGATGGAGCCGACTTTGAAGCTGGCGAAGGCGACGGCGGATGCGTCGAAGCGGCTGCTGCAATTCAAGCGCGACGTGGCGAACCGTCCGGTCGAGATGGTGCGGAATGTGATGAACGAAGTCGGGCCGGCCTGGGAAAATTTCGAGAAGCTGCGCGAGGATGTGAAGGCGGCGGCGGCAAATGACAAGGCCGCGCGGGAGCTTCGGCAGATGCTCGTGGACCGGCGCTGGCAAAGGCGTGGCGAGCTTCTCAAGGCGCACGGCGATCTCGAGGAACTGCGTCCGAATCCCGATTCATATTTCGTGGGCGATGTGCGCGCGGCGACGCTGGCGCTGCAAGGCTTGAAGCTGGCGGACGATTGGGAGAAAAGGCTCGCGGAGACGGATGTGAAATTCCGGCTGCTGGAAGGCGGGCATCAACTTTCGGAAACGCTGGATGGCTTCAATCATCTCGCGGTGAATGAGCAGTGGGAGATTTACACGCCCCGCTCGCAGACCTCGAATCCGCGCGATTGGTATTGGTTGGAAGCGCGGATGCGTGCGCTGCCGGATGAACTCGGGAAGACGCAGCAGCCGGAGCCGACGCGAAAGATCGTGGAGGAGGCGCGGCAGATTTTGTGGAAGGCGCAGAAAGAATCCGCGTGGAAAAATGTGACCGAGGAAATGAAGGATCGTTTTAAAGTGGAGCGCATGCCGATGGGATTGCCGCAGGATGTGGCGCGGATCGCGGAGACGGTGAAGGCGGCGCTCGCGCTTTTGCGGACACCGATGGATGAGGCGCGGAAAGCCTTGGAGCAAATGATTCCGAAGATCAGCGACGTGGCGGAGCAACTCGCGAAGGAGACGGCGGATTTGAAAAAGGAAACGCAGGAGCAGGCGGAAAAAGCGGCGGAGCTGAAGCCGGAGGCGATGCAGGAAAAAATCGCGCAGCAGGAAAAGCTGAACGCGAAGGTGGATGCGTTGAAGGATTTGATTCGCGCGGATGCGAACAAGCAAAACGTGATGGACAAGGAAGGCCGCGAGAAGGCGCGCGATGCGGACGATGCGCTGGCGATGTTGAAAGAGCCGCCGCCGAAAGCGGAAAACGCGTTGCAGGATGCGGCGAAGGCCGAGCAGCCGGAGCTTCGCGAGCAGGCGATGCACGAGGCGACGGTGCAGCAGCAAAAGCTCGAGGATTCGCTGAAGCAGATCGCGCAGCATTTCGAAAACATGGAGAAGGGGAAGGCGGACGAAACGCGAACCGCGCTGCGCGCGACGGAGCAGGAGAACGGCGTGAAGGATCAGCTCGATGCGCAATTTGCGAAGGCGGAGCAGCTCGCGGAGATGGCGCAGAAATCGCCGGAGGAGATGTTGAAGCAGCTCGAAGCGGCGCTGCCGCAGAATCCCGAGATGCGGAAGGAGTTGAGCCAGATCGCACAGGATGCGCTGACGGAGGCGCAGCAAAAACTCGCGAAGGCCTCGCAATCGGAGGAGCAGGTGGCGAAGAATCTCGCACAACTCGACGCGCATCCCGAGATGGCGAACGCGACCAATTTACAACAGGCCGCGAAGAACGCGCAGGAGACGGCAAAGCAGGCAGTGGAAGCGGCGGAGAAGGCGCGGCAGCAGGCGGACGAGGCGGTGCAGCAGGCGAAGCGCGCGAACAACCCAACGGCTGCCGATCAAGCACGGACGGCCCGCGCGGAGGCGACGCAGGCGAAGGAGAATGCGCAGCAAGCCCAGCAGGCGGCGGAGCAAGCAGCGCAGCAGAGCCAGAATCCGCAGGCCGCGAAGCAGACGGCGCAGACCGCGCAGCAAGCTGCGGAAAAAGCGGGCGAGGCGGCGAGGAATGCGGAGGCGGCGGCTCCGGCGGCGCAGCAGGCGAAGGAGACGGCGCAGCAAACTGCCGCGCAGCAGACGGGTGAGCAGCAGGCGAACAATCAGCAGACGGCGAAGGAGGCGAGCGAAGCGGTGAAGGCCGCACAGGACGCGGCGCAAGCGGCGAAGGCTGCGCAGGCGGCGGCGCAGCAACTTGCGGCGATGGCCAATGGGCAATCGCCAATGGCAGAAAACGGATCGCCGAAGGATGCGCAGCCGCCTTCACCCAATGGACAGCCCGCGCAGTCACCTTCCCAAAATGGACAGCAGCCGAATCCGCAACTGGCGCAGGCGGCGAAGCAGCAGCAGCCGATCGCGCAGAATGCGGCGCAGGCGGGCGAGGAAGTTTCACGTGCGGGACGGCATGAAGAGCGGCTGGCGAATATGCAGACAGGGGGACAGCTTCAGAAGCTCGGCGAGCAAATCCAACAGACCGCGGCGAAGGAGGTGCCCGCCGCGCAATCGGCTCTGGCACAGGCTTCGCAGGCGAAGCAGGCGCAGGCTCCGGTGAATGCGGCGAATCAGGAACTCGCGAAAAATTTGAGCCAGTTGCAGGCGGCGACGGCTCCGCAAAACTCACTGGCAGGCGAGCAGCAGCAGGGACCGAAAGGACAACAGGGACAGCAACCAGCAGCGCAGACACCGCCACCCATGCAACTGCCAGCGGCGCTGCAGGCAGGCGCGCCACCTTCACCCGGAACTGCGCCCGGCCAGACTCCACCGGCTCCGGGGACACCAGGCGCTCCGCCTTCCACGCCACAGGAGCAGGTGTGGATGGCGCGTGCGTTGGATATGTTGGATGCGGCTTTGAATGCGCAGACGCCTTCCCCGGAGCAGAACGCGAACGGACAGCCGCAGACGGCGCAAAACGGGCAACCGTCGAATCAGCCGGGCAAACCTCAGCCGGGACAGCCGGGACAGCCCGGACAACAAGGGAAGCCGGGGCAGGCTCAGGATGCGGCGGCGCAGGCGATGGCGCAGGCTCAGGCGGCGGTGGCGGCGGCGGCGCAGGCGGCGGCGAATGCGATGAAATCCGCGCGGTCGGAAACGCCTTCGCAACAGCCAGGGCAGGAGACGAAGAGCGAGTTGCTCGATCGTTCGGAGGGCGGGACGATTGCGCAGGGCGGCAAGCCTTACCAGACGCCGGGCGAGGCGAAGAATGGGAAGCCGGGCGATTGGGGCAAGCTGCCGAAGCAAGTCGCGGAGGAACTCACGCAGGGGCAGCGGGAGGCGGTCGCGGGGGAATATCGGAGCCAGATTGAAACGTATTATCGCGTGATCGCGGAGCGCGCGAAGAAACCGTGAGGGGATTTATGATTTCAGATTTTCGATTTCCGATTTGGGCGGACGTGTTCCGGGGAGCGCGCCCGTCTCGGGTGCTGGTTTTGGCGTCCCGCCGAAACGAACTTTCGATCGTGCCCGAATTTCATTCCGCGCGCGGTTTTCAAAGCACGTCGCAAGAAGTCCGCGAAGGCGGGACGCCTTCGCCAGCACGCGAGACGCGCGCGCTCCCCGGAGTCCTTTGCCGCGCGCTTCTTGCAGTTGCGCTGGTTCTCGCGCCGATCGTTTCCACTCGCGCCGCGGATCGCGTGGACGAGGCGCTGCTGCGCGCGACGCAGTATTTGCTGGAGCAGCAGGATGCGAAAGACGGCTCGATTTCCAACAAGCAACGCAACGAGACGGCGATGACTTCGCTCTCGATCCTCGCGCTGGCCTCGGTCGGACATCAGGCGGGCGATCCGACGCCTGAGGGGCAGGCAATCAAGAGGGCGCTCGCGTATGTCACCGGGCCGGACATTCAGGAAAAGGACGGGTATCTCGGGCAGAAGGATGGCTCGCGGATGTACGGGCATGGCATCACGACGCTGATGCTCGCGGAGATGCTGGGCATGGGTGTGGATGCGCAGATGGATGAATTGATTCGCGAGAAATGCCGCAAGGCGCTCGATCTGGTTTTGCGCGCGCAGAAAATTCCGAAGAACGAGTCGGGCCGCGGCGGCTGGCGCTACACGCCGGACACGAGCGAGTCGGACATGTCGGTGACGGTGTGGCAGACGATGGCGCTCCGCGCGGCGAAAAATGCGGGGCTCGATGTGCCGAAGGGCGCGATCGAGGACGCGGTGAAATACATCAAACGCTGCTACGAACCCGATGCCGACAAACGCGGCGAGGTGAAGCTCGGCGGCTTTGGGTATCAGGGAAAAGGGCGCGAGCTTTCGACGACGGCGGAGGGTTTGCTCGCGCTGCAAGTGTGCGGCGAGTACGAATCGGAAGAGGTGAAATCGGCGAGCGATCGGCTGCTGAAAAGCGGTCTTACCGAAAACGAAAAGTGGCTCTTTTACCTCACATATTATTACGCGCAGGGGATGTATCAGCGCGGCGGAAAGCACGCGGAGGAAGGGCGCAAGGTCGTCGCCGATGTGTTGCTGCCGATGCAGAATCGCGATGGCTCTTGGGAGGGAAAAGGCGGCGAGGAACGCGGGGGCGGGAAGGTGTATGCGACGGCGATGGCGGTGCTGAGCCTTGCGGTGAAGAATCACTTTTTGCCGATCTATCAGCGGTGATTCAGGTTAATCCGGGGAGCGCGCGCGTCTCGCGTGCTGGTTTCGGCGTCCCGCCGAAACGAACTTCCCTCGACATGGATCGCAGGAAAGATGAGCGCGTTTCGAGTTGCGAACGCGCAGGGAAGTCCGCGAAGGCGGGACGCCTTCGCCAGCACGCGGGACGCGCGCGCTCCCCGGAACACGCGACGGCGCGTTACTTTACTTCGCAAACTCCAACCACGCGAATCGCTCCGGTGTGTGGAAGGTGTCCGTGAGCGTCGGGCTGAAGGCGAGGAAGCCGCGCGTGGCGGTGTCGTGGCGGTAGAGATTGATGCGCCAGCGCGCGCCGGACTCGGGGGATTTTTTCGCGAGGGCGCGCATCGGGATTCGCACTTCGATGCGCCACACATGCGCGGCTTCATCGACTGACGCGGCGGATTCCATCCCGCTGTTCCAGCCGAAATCCTTGTTCGCGGGTTCGCAGGAAAGATCGAGCCAGTCGCCGTTCGGAGCCCATTCGTATTCGGTGTAGCGCGGGAGTTCGCTGGCGATGAAGGCTTCGACGACATCCTTTTCCCACAGGCCGACGCACTCCTCTTTTTGCGCGGGCTCGAAGATGCTGAGCTTCGTGAAGGGACACTCGTACGCGAGGTAGAGAAAGTCCGCGGACCACAGCGCGCGCACCGTCGTGCTCAAGTCCGCGCGCGGGCTCGCGTCGTTGGATTGATATTCGAGACGCACAGGCGCGGCCTGCTGCCACTCGCGCTCGTCGAGTTTTCCATCGGGTGCGAAGTCGCGTGCGAGGTGCGCGGCTTTCATCACGGGCAAAGGCAGCGAGCGGGCGAGCAGGCGCTGCGCGTTGTCGAAGTAGATTTTGCGGAGCACCTCCGGCGGAAGCGCGATGGAGTTGATGTTCCAGTCGCCCTGGATCGGCGTCATGTGCGGCCAGTCGCGGTCGGCGGTTTCGAGCCAGCGCCAGCACTTTTTGTAAAACGTCAGCGCGTCCTCGTCGGTCGGCCGCTCGGCGTCGCCGCTGGAGCCGAGGATGAGCTTTTCCGTGACCATGAAATCCGTGGCGAAGAAAATGCGGCCCGCGTGTTTTGTGAAAAGGCGGCGCAGTTTTTCCGGGTCGTGGCGTCCCAGCTCGGGGATGCGCGCGGCGAGGTCGGCGTTCATGTTGGGGTGCTCGTCGAGCGCGCGGTCCACCCAGTCGATGTCCTCGGAGTTGTTCGCGAAATGCACGCAAACAAACGTGGTCTTCGGATGCCGCTCGATGACGCGATTCAGCGCGGCGAGCAGTTCCTCGCGCGGCGGATATTTCGCGGCGTCGCCGAACCACCACGACTTGTGATCCTTCAATTCCTTCCACCGCTCATTGCTTTCATCGAAGGGCAGCCAGAACGCGCGCGGATCGGCGACGTGGATCGACACGGGCATCCCGAGTTCCCCGCATTTTCGCCAGACCGGATCGAGCTTCGGATCGTCGATCTTGATGAGTTCCTTCTTCGCATCGCGCAGGAAAAGGCCGAGCCGCTTGTATTCCTTGAACCCCGCAGCGCCGAGACGATGACCTTCCTCGATCTGCTGCGCCGCGCGTTCCCCGAAATCGGGTTCATTCCATCCCGCATAATCGAGATTCATGTATTGCACGAAACGTCCCGGAGCCAGCCGGCCCGACATTTCCCGGATGCGCTCGAACTCGGATTTTTCGCCCGGCGCGTGCGTCACCGTGCCGCCGCTCAGATTCGCGCCGATGCCGATCCCCGCGCCGTCCATGATTTTCACCGCGCGCACGAAACGCTCTTCGCTGCCGTCGATGTGCATGTGCAGGTCGATGATGCGATGCTCGCGCCGCCAGTCGTCGGGCGTCTGCGCAAGCAGCCACGCAGGCGCGCAGAGCAGCAGGAGGAAAACTTTCATTTTCCCGACTTCCCGATGTCGGACCTCGGCTCGATCTTCGCGGGGCTGAAGCGTTTCACGGCGGGGAACGCGCTGCCTTCCAGCCACTCGGCGAAACGCTCGGGCCATTTGGCGACGGGGCCGTTCATCCCTGCGCGCAGGCCGAAGCCGTGGCCGACGCCCGCGAAGATGTGCAACTCCGCGGCGGCACCCGCGCGCTTGAAACGCAGGTAGGTCTCCGCGAGTCCCTCCGAGATGTCCTGCCGGTCCTTTTCCCCGCAGACGAGGAAAGCGGGCGGCGCGTCCGCCCCCGGCTGGATCTCGTCGGATTTTCCGGGATAAATCAGCGCCTGAAATGACAGTCGGGCGTCCTGCTGCTCGATCACATCCGGCGAGTCCGGCTGTCCCTTGCCGGGATTCATCGCCGCGAGCGCGACCAACTGGCCGCCCGCCGAAAAGCCCAGCGCGCCGAGGCGGGCGGGATCGAGCTTCCACTTCTCCGCGCGCGAGCGGATGAGCCGGATCGCGCGCTGCGTATCGGCGAAGGAGTGCTCGCGGACTTTGTAAGTCGAGTCATCCTCCCTGGCGAGGCGGTGCTTCAAAACGAACGCCGCGATGCCGTGCGCGGCGAGCCAGCGCGCGACGTTTTCCCCCTCGTGATCGACGCACAGCAGGCGATGCCCGCCGCCGGGAATGACGAGCACCGCCGCGCCCGTCGCGCTGTCCTTCGCGGGCATGAATTTCGTGATGGAAGGTTTGTGGATCGACGAAACCTGCCGCTCGCCGTTCTCGGTGATGACGACTTTTTCCGGCGCGGTTTTTCCCTCGGAACCCGGCGCGCCGTCGGGCCAAAGGAGAATTTCCCTGGTCGCGACTTGCGCGAGCGCGGTGGAGGCGATGAGGAGAAAAGGAAGGAGTCGCAGTTTCATAAAAGGCACCGGCGCACGCGGCGGTACGCGCATGCGGATGGCGGGCGTTTTACAAATCTTCCGCGAAGACCGCCACCAAAGAAAGCCGCGTGCATTTTTTGAAGAATGGCAGCCTTGCGAGTGGAGATAGGGTTCGCATTTGTCGCCCGCGCCTGTTAGTCCGCGAGACAACATTTCCCGAGCCCATGCCCGCACCCAAATCTCAACGCAACGACCCGTTTCAAGGCTTTAACTTTCTGGTCGAAATCGACGGCGTGACCGTGGCGGGATTTTCCGAGGTCAGCGGTCTCGCCTCGGAAACGGCGGTCGTGGAATACCGCGAGGGTGGCGACAAACGCAACTCGGCGCGAAAGCTGCCGGGGCTCACGAAATTCTCCAACATCACGCTCAAGCGCGGGATCACCGCGGATCGCACGCTGTGGAACTGGCGCAAGGCGGTGATCGACGGCGCGATCGACCGCCGCAACGGCGCGATCATCCTGCTCGACGAGCAGCACCAGCCGGTGCTGCGCTGGCGCTTCAGCAATGGCTGGCCGGCGAAATGGGAAGGCCCCGTCCTCAACGCGCAGGCCAGCGAAGTCGCGATCGAGACGATCGAGATCGCGCACGAAGGTCTCGATCTCGACTGATGCCGCGCCGTGCCGAGCAAGCTCCCGGCGGGGACGGGCCGGATGTGATCCTGGATGTGATTTTCGAGGACGGTCTGTTTTTCCTCGCGGTCGCAAACATCGGCGCGCAGCCCGCGCTGGAGGTCCGCGTGAAATTCGCACGACCGCTCACCGGGCTGGAAGGGACGCGCGAAATCTCGGCGCTCCCGCTCTTCCGCGGCATCGCGTTTCTCGCGCCGCACAAGACAATCCGCGCGTATCTCGACACGAGCGCCAGTTTCTTCGCCCGGCGCTGCGCGACGCTGATCGAGGCGGACATTTCCTTCCGCGACCGCGCGGGGAATCAGTTCGCGTGTGCCATTCGCCACGACCTGCGCATCTACAAAGACCTCGGCTACGTGCGGCGGTAATCCGCGCGAACGCCCTCCAAATTTGCTATTGCTCGCGGGATGCAAATCCTAACTGCATCCAAGTGCGTCGCGCTCACGCACGCGCATCCGGCGGGCGTGATGGCAGGCGGGCGAGAACAATCGAGAACCCATCTTTCGCAAGTAGAATGGCTGCTTTCACAATGGCGGAGGAGGCATTGAAAAAGATGATTTTTCCACTGCTCGCCGCCCGATTCACAGCACAGCCGCTTCTCGCCTTCGCTCCAAACTGAACGCTTCTTTTTTTCAACGCCGATGGCTTCGCCATCCGTCTCGAGCCGCTACTACCACCCGTGCTATCAAAAAGGCTTCGCGCTGGAGTGCCGCGCGATGAAAAAATCCGCGCGCGTGCATTGGGCCGGGATAAAATTTGTGCAGTCCCGAAAAAAACAGCGGCCAGAGCGACACGCCGGAGATGCCGAGCAGCGTGGCGAGCGGGAAGAAAATGCGGAACGGTTCGGCGGGGCAGAGGCTGAGGAAGGACGGGCGCGGCGCGGTCATGGCAGGAGATCTCCATCGGGCTCCGCAGGTGCGGCAGGCTCGAAGAGCACCTCGAAACTGCCGTCCACTGTTTGCGTCACCTTCGCGACGAAGCCCTGTGCGGCGAGCACGCCGATGAGCGGGCGCGGCTCGAAGGGCGCGATCACGCGAAGCTGCTCGCCATCGCGCAGCCGGCCCACAGCTTCCATGATGCGCGGGAATGGTTCGCGCCCCGCGCGCAAATCGTCGCGCACGTCGAGAGTGATGGTCGTTGCGGGCATTTGTGTTTCAGCGTTTCGCGCTCCGCGCTGCTTTCTCGATCGCGGCGGTGAACGGCGCGAGATCTTGTTTCAAGCCGGTGCGCTGGAAAGCGATCTCGCCCTCGGCATTGAGCAGCGTGATCAGATTCGTGTGCGCGAATTGGCCGCGCGCGTCCTCCGCGTAGTTCACGCCGAGCAGCGCG
>JAYVRQ010000641.1:0-3498 GCA_043776145.1 Chthoniobacteraceae bacterium | reverse complement strand
GCGCAGGAGGATCCACTTGTCATCGCTGGTGAGCAGTGCGGGATTGATCTCAGCTTCTGTGGCACAGGCCTCTGGCCTGTGGGTATGACGGTCATCCTGACCGTCGCCAGCTGAATGGTTTTCGGGCAGAATGCCCTTTGGACTTGTCTCAGGCAAAATGCCTGAGCTACTTTGCATCTGGCGGAAGCGCGCGGCGTTCCAGAGCTTGGTGCAGAAGTTGCGACCGAGTTCGACATTCTTCTCGTCAAACGCAATGTCTTGGCCCAGCGGCGCGCTGCGCATGATGCCAAAGCGCAGGGCATCGGCGCTGTAGTTGGCGATAAGTTCCAGCGGGTCGGGCGAGGTGCCGAGCGACTTGCTCATCTTGCGGCCCTGCTTGTCGCGGATGATGCCGGTGAAATAGACGTTCTTGAACGGCCTCTCGACCATGTATTCGTAGCCCTCCATAATCATGCGCGCGACCCAGAAGAAAATGATGTCGGGGCCAGTGACGAGATCGGTGGTCGGGTAAAATTTTGCGAGCGTCTCGTTGTCTTCCGGCCAACCCATCGTGGCGAACGGCCAGAGCCACGAGCTAAACCAAGTGTCGAGAACGTCGGGGTCTTGCGTCCAGTTTTCCGGGTCGGGCGGCGGTTCGATGCCGACGTAAATTTCGCCCGCGCCGATGACGCACGCGGTGGCCGAGTCCGACTGGTCCGTTGCGCGCTGGTACCAGACGGGCACGCGATGTCCCCACCAAAGCTGCCGCGAGATGCACCAGTCCTGGAGATTGCCCATCCAGTGATCGTACACCTTTGCCCAGCGATCCGGGAAAAAGCGCGTCTCGCTGCTGGCGACGACGTTGCGCGCATCCTGCCGGCTCGGGTAGCGGAGGAACCATTGCTCGGAAAGCCGCGGCTCGATCGGCACGTCGGCGCGTTCGCTGTAGCCGACGTTGTTTTGGTAAGACTCCTCTTTTTCGAGCGAGCCGATTTCTTTCAAAATCTCAACGGCTTTTGCGCGAGCATCGAAACGATCAAGACCCGCGAGTGCGGCACCCGCCGCGGCGCTCATCTTTCCATTCGCGTCGATGACTTCGAGCGCCGCGAGCCCGTGCCGCTGACCGATCTCGAAGTCCGCCTTGTCGTGCGCGGGTGTGACTTTCAGCACGCCCGTGCCGAAGTCGGATGCGACCGTGTCGTCGCCCACGATGGGGATCGGCGCTTGATCTTCGCGCGGCAGGGGACGGCGCACGTGCTTCCCGATGAGGGGCGCGTACCGCGGATCATTCGGATTCACCGCGAGGCCAGTGTCGCCGGGAATGGTCTCGGGCCGCGTCGTTGCGATCGTGAGAAAAGTGCCCGGCTGCTCGACGACTTCGACTTTGAAATAATACAGCGAGCCGTTCGTCGGCTTCATGATGACTTCCTCATCGCTCAGCGCCGTGAGTGCGACGGGGCACCAGTTCACCATGCGTTTGCCGCGATAGATGAGCCCCTTTTTGTAAAGATCGACGAACACGCTCTGCACGCAGCGCGAATAGTCCGCGTCCAGCGTGAAGCGCGTGCGCGACCAGTCGCACGATGCGCCGAGCGCGCGGAGCTGCTGCAAAATGATGCCGCCGTATTTCTCCTTCCACTCCCAGATTTTGCCGACGAGCGCGTCGCGTCCGAGGTCGTCGCGATGCTTCATTTCACCGGATTTACGGAGCGATTTCTCGACGACATTTTGCGTGGCAATGCCCGCGTGATCGGTGCCCGGCAGCCACAATACTTCCTTGCCCATCATGCGCGCGCGGCGGGCGAGGATGTCCTGGATCGTGTTGTTCAGGACGTGCCCGAGCGTCAGGACGCCCGTGACATTCGGCGGCGGGATGACGATGGAATACGCGGGCCGCATCGCCGACACGCGCTCGGGCCGCGCGGTGAAACATTCGTGCTCCAGCCAGAACGCATACCACTTTTCCTCGACGGAAGCGGGCGTGTAAGTGGCGGCGATTTCTGGCATAAAGCGTGGACGTTGAACGAACCGCGCGCGCTTTGCAATGTTGCGGTGGGGGAGCGTTCTGCTTAAATCCCGCGCATGGCTCCCGACCGCATCCACGACCTCATTCACGCAATCCCGTTCAAACCGTTCGTCGTAGAACTCGGCAGCGGAAAACGTGTCCCGGTGATCCATCCCGACTACGTGGCTCTTTCGCCGGCCGGCAGGACTTTGGTTGTCCACAATGACGAAGAACGCATGGAGATCATCGACGTTTTTCTCATTACGAGCGCCACGGTGGAAGGTGCGGATGCGACGAAAGTTTAGTTCTGGTTAATTCCGGTCGTGGATTCCTAACCAATGTCCGACGAATCGCGCCCGAACCGCAGTTGCCTCATTTGCTGGTGGCTCGTGTTTGTTCTGCTGCTGGCCGTGATTTCCATCGGGGATTTGGCTTCGATGTTTTACTCGCAACTGAAGGATGAACGGACACTGAGCGCGTCGGATCGGAAAAGTGGAGAGGCGGCTCAAACTCAATTGAGAGAGGAAATCGAGGAATCGAAAACGGCGGCGGCGCAACGCGAGGCCGAATTCACCGCGCGCTCCGAAGAACTCCGCCAGCGCGAAGCCGCCATCGCCGGGCGCGAGAATGCGGCGACGGAGCGCACGCAGAGCAGCTTCCAGGGGCTGATGATCCAGCAGCAACTCACGCGGAATCTCGAAGCCCTGAAAGAGAGCCTGCCCGATCTGACGCCCGCAGTGGAAAAGCTCGCGAAGGAGCACGCGCAACTCGGCGCGGAACGGCAGCGCCTTGAAAAAGAGAACGCCGACCTGCGCCACCAGATCGGCCAGCCCGCTCAGAATCGAATCCGCTGAGCATGATCTCGCTTTCCATCGCACACGCTCCCATCCCTTCCCGGATATTTTAAGGAAACCGTTTGCGAATGGCGTGGAACGTGTTCCCATGCGGGTGCAAGTTCGTTGCCCCTTGGGGCGTTGGTGGATTGCTAGTTGTGTTTTTGCGGGAAATCCCGCGGAGCCTCAGTGGCAGTTTGAAATCCGAAAGTCGGAAACAGCCGCAGTCGCTTCGTTTGCAGAAAACAAAAACATAACATCATGGCCAATAAACTATACGTCGGGAATCTTTCCTTCGACACCACTGAGAACGATCTTCAGGATCTCTTCGCCGGCGCGGGCAGCGTCACGGAGGCTGCACTCGTGCAGGATAAAATGACCGGAAACTCGCGCGGCTTCGGCTTCGTCACCATGTCCAGCGATGCTGAGGCACAGGCGGCGATCGAGCAATTCCACGGCAAAGACTACCACGGGCGCAAGCTGACGGTGAACGAAGCGCGTCCCCGCGAAGACTTCTCCGCAGGCGGCCCGCGCAAGAGCTACAGTGGCGGCGGCGGCGGTGGAAACCGCGGCGGTGGCGGTGGTGGTGGTGGTGGCGGCGGACGTCGCTACTAATCCAGGGCGTTCTTTCACCCTTTAGAAATTGAAACGCCCCGGTGAAAGCCGGGGCGTTTTTGCGTC
>JAYVRQ010000640.1:0-12153 GCA_043776145.1 Chthoniobacteraceae bacterium | reverse complement strand
TGCAGCGGGCGCATGTGGAAGACGAGCCGGCCTGGGATAAGATCGCGCACCTCGCGCCGTCCATCCTCGCGCTGTTGGAGCGGCTGCTCGCGAAAGACCCCGTGCTGCGCCCCGCCGATGCGCACGCGCTGCTCGCCGAGTGGGACACCGCGCTCGCGGACTTGGAGCCCGCTCAACCAGCGCGTCCCGTTGGCGACTCCCAGCCGCACCCGATCGTTGCTCTACCCGTAACGGTCGTCGCTGTGGCCGTGGATCAGGCGCTCCCCGGCTGCGACGCGCCGCCTGCCCACGCAAGACTCCTCCGCGACGCCGCGAGCGGCGAATGGCTCGCCGTCCGCACCGTGCCGCAGGGGCTCGCGCCGGAATTGCGTGCGGAATTCCTTGCTGCTGCGCGCGCCGCACAGACCGCGCCGCACTCGGGTTTGCTCAATGTCCGCGACGTGCGAGAGGATGAGGTCATCAGCGAATGGCCACCGAGCGTGGCTGCCACGCGCCTGCTCGCTGCGCAGCAGGGTGCGCTGCCGCTCGGGGTGATCCTCGCCTGGCTGCCGAAGCTCGCGAAGACGATCGACTGGGCGCGCGATCACGGCCTCAACCGGTTGGGCCTCGATCCGCCGCGCTGGCACGTCGCCTTTGAGTCCCTTCCTGAAAATGAAACGCCCTCTGATCGGGCCGCGCGTCCGCCGGGCGAATGGGGACCGCACTATATCTTCTTCGATCCGCTGGCCGGCTTCGATCCCGACCTCGCGGCCATCACCACCGCCGACGGACGCACACGACTCCCCCAAGCCCACGCTGCACTGAACACCCCCGCCAAATCTCTCGCCGCGCTCGCCCGCGCGCTGCACGAATTGCTCGGCGGACGCGACCGCTTGCGTCTGACGCCGTTGCCCGCACTCGACGAAGCGCGCAACGAGCTGCTCTTCGCCGCGATCGAGCATCGCTCAAATTTCACGAACGCGCGTGAATGGGGTGCGGCCTTTGTGGAGTGCGGTGGCGCCGCGACACCGCTTTTGGAACGCGCGGAGCGCGGCGGTGGGCCCGACGATGCGCCCGAGCCGAGACGCGAGCCTGCGCCCTCACCGCCGCTCCGCGCCCCTCCGCAAAGCGGTGTCGCGGCGCCACCGCACTCCACAGCGCGCTCGAAGAAAGCCGGGCTCTTGGTGTTGGTCTTGATCGTCGCGGGAATCGCCGCATGGAAATTTTGGCCGGAGAAAACCCAGCGACTTGATCGCCAGCCGAGCCAGGTTGGTTCGCTCGCCACGGCGACGAAGGACAATCCCTTCGTCAACGGCCTTGGCATGGAGTTCGTCCCCGTGCCCATCACGGGCGGCCCGACCGATGGCAAGCGCGTGCTCTTTTGCGTGTGGGAGACGCGGGTGAAGGACTACGCGGAATTTGCAAAGGAAGACACGCGCGAGGACAAGGACGCGAAGTGGAAGGACTACGAATACTCAGAGTGGAACCACGAATACCTACGCGAGAAACAGGGGCCGGCGCATCCGGTGGTCAACGTGAGTTGGGAAGACGCGCGCGCCTTCTGCGATTGGGTAACGAAGAAAGAGCGCGCGGCCGGACGGCTCGGCGCAAACTACACTTACCGGCTCCCGAGCGATCACGAGTGGAGTTGCGCCGTGGGCATCGGCGCGGCAGAGGCAACGAAGGCCGCCAGCGAACCGAAGGAAAAAGACGGGAATCTGCCAGACTACCCGTGGGACGCGGAAGGCCAGCAGTGGCCGCCGCCAGCGCGATTTGGGAACTTTGCCGGGCAGGAGATCAGAAAGCTGAGTTGGTCGCCAATCGAGGGCTATGAAGATGCTTATGCGTTTACAGCGCCAGTCGGATCGTTTGCCACTAATGCTATGGGAATTTTTGATCTCAGCGGCAACGTCTGGGAGTGGTGTGAGGATTGGCACGATTCAACGCGACAGTTTCGCGTGGTGCGTGGCGGCTCGTGGTTCATCCGCGCTCCCGACATTCTGCGGTCCTCGTATCGCGTCAACCTCGCGCCCTCGGTTCGCTTCGTCTTCTTCGGTTTCCGTTGTGTCGTGGCTGGTTCGTCGTCGGCTCGTTAGTGTGGCTTCGGTTTATCGTGCAGCCGTGCTGATTTCCGCATCGGAAGCGGTGAGAGCGCTATGGAGTGCGGTGGCGCTGCGACACCGCTTTGCGGATGGGCGCGGAGTGCCGCGGCGGGGGGAGGGCGAGGGCGATGTGCGCTCCCGCTCCTTGATCGCGGTGCGCACGGTCCCGCCGCCGCGCTCCGCGCGTTCCAAAAGCGGTGTCGCGGCGCCACCGCACTCCAGAGCGCAACGGGCGAAAATCAGCGTTTCACAATTCAACGGGCTTCTTGTATGCCACGCCCATGCACCGTGAGAAAAGCTGGCCTCATGCGCCGACGCATCGCCTCAGCGAGAGCGGCACGTATTTCGTCACGGGAGCGACTTACCGGAAGGCGCATCACTTTCGCGAACCGCTGCGGCTGGGCGTCCTCGAACGCGGGCTGCTGAAGCTCGCAGCGGAGCATGGCTGGCAGTTCGAGGCGTGGGCGGTGTTTCTCGAATCACTACCATTTCGTCGCCCACTCGCCGGAGAGCGGCGCGGAATCGCTGGCGGTGATGCCTGAACGTCCTGCACAGCAAGACCGCGACGTGGGTGAACCGGCGCGACACTGCACCGGGCCGGCAGGTGTGGCACAACTATCGGGAAACGAAGCTCACCTACGAACGCTCGTATCTCTGCCGACTGGCCTACGTGCATCAAAACGCGGTGCATCACCGACTCGTGCCGGTGGCCAGTCAGTATCGCTGGTGCAGCGCCGCGTGGTTCGAGCGCACCGCGACCAACGCGCAAGTCAACACCATCTACGGCCTCAAGCTCGACCGCATCCACGTTCCCGACGACTTCGACGTCGAGTGATCGCTATGGAGTGCAGTGGCGCCGCGACACCGCTTTGGGAACGCGCGGAGCGCGGCGGTGAGACCGCGAGCGCATCGACCGAGACGCGCCATCGGACATCGCACGCGCTCTTCCCGCGCCGCGGCCTCCGGCCCATCCGCAAAGCGGTGTCGCAGTGCCACCGCACTCCATAGCGCAACTCGCGATGCGGTAGGTTTTCGCAGTTACGCAGCTGTGATCGTCGCCAGCCCTTCGACGGGCGGAAAACCCTTGATGTCATGGCGTCCGGGAACAGGGACGGTGGTGAGATGCTCAACGAGGCATTGCGCCGCCGCGAGACTGAGCAGAAACGGCAAGCCCAGCGAGTCGGCGAGTTTTTCGAGGCGGAAGGCGAAGGAGAGATCGTCGCTGAGCAGGCTCTCCTCGCCAAGCGTCGGCGTGCCGCCGACGGCGACCGTGCCGCGATGGACGACGATGCGAAACTGGAGCAGCGCGCGGCTTTGCAAATCGCGGAAACCGGCGAGGGCCGCGGCGACGGCGGCGGGCGCGGCGGGCTGGTCGCGCCAGAAAGCGAGGAAGCCGTCGCCCATGTATTTGTTGATGCGACCGCCGTGGCTGCCGAGCAACTCGGTGGCGGGGGCGAGCCATTCGCCGACGGTGAGCGCGAGCTGCGTGGCGGGCATGGTCTTGCTCAGTTCGCTGGAGTCGGCGAGGTCGGCGATCAAGAGCCATCGCTGTTCTTCGCGCGCATCGGCGACGGTCTTTTGCTGCATCGACTGCGCGCGCCGGTCCTCGGCGGAGACGGGCTGGCGGAAGAGGAGGTCCACGCCATTGCCGAGATTGACGCGGTCGCCATCGCGCAGCCGCACGGAGCCGACGACGCGATCGTCGTTGATGGCCGTGCCATTGGTGCTGCCGAGATCGACGAGCCAGAACTCGCCGCCATCCTGCGCGTGAATGAGCGCGTGCCGGCGCGAGACTTTGTCGCTCGCGAAACCGTAGCGGTTCAGCGTCTGCGAGCGCCCGAGCGAAGTGGTGGCATCCAGAGGCAGCCGTTCGCTGGAAGCAGTTTCCAGCCAGGCAGCGGGATCGGCGTCGGCAATCATGGTTTTGCAGTAACAGGAAGCCATCCCGCGCGGCAAGCGTTGCCGAAGCACGTAATTTAAGGAAGTGCTCACGAGAGGACTCGAACCTCCACGGATTTCTCCATACGGTCCTGAGCCGTACGCGTCTGCCATTCCGCCACGTGAGCAAAAGTGATCGCCGTTTCCAGCGGACGAGACGATTCGCAGATGCGCTGCGTGAAAGCAACGGGATTTTTTCCCTGCGAAAATCCGCCGCCTCAGCCGACGCGCATCGGCATGAGCACGTAGAGGAACGGGCTCTGAATCTTGATGACGCCCGGACTCATTTCGTCGATGAGGTCGAGAAAGACTTCGTCGTTCGGGAGATTGCGCAGCGGGGCCATCAGGAATTCGGGATTGAAGGCGATCGAGAATTCTTTGCCCTTGTAGGCGACCGCGACGGATTCGCGCGCCTCGCCGACATCGGGAGTGTTCGCGGCGATCTCGATGTTGTTTTTCGAGAAAGTGAGCTTCACCGAATTCGCCTTGTCGTTCGTGAGCAGCGACACGCGATGCACCGAACTGAGGAACAACTCGCGCTCGAGCGCAATGCGCTCCTTGCATTCGCCGGGGATGACCTGGCGGTAGTTCGGGTAGTTGCCCTCGATGAGTTTCGAGACGAGCAGCGTGCCGTCGATCTCGAAGGCGACCTGGTTTTCGCCGACGCTCATTTTCAAATCGCCGCTGTCGCCGAGCAGCCGCGCGAGTTCGCCCACGCATTTCGTGGGAACGATGATGTCGCTCTCCTGGCTGCGCGGAAATTCGACCTCGATATCGACGAGGCCGAGACGGCGTCCGTCCGTCGCGACCATCGTGAGTTTGTTTTCCTTGAAGGAAAAAAGAATGCCGTTGAGCACGTAGCGCGTTTCGTCGGTCGAGATGGCGTAGGAGGTTTTTTTCAAACCGTCGCGCAACTGCTGCTGGCCGAGCGTAAAGACCTTCGCCTCGCTGAAACTCGGGAGCGGCGGGAACTCCTCCTCGGGCAGTCCGAGGATTTTGAAAAAGCTCTGGCCGCACCGGATCGACGCCACGTTTTTGGAATCGACCTCGAAGATAATTTCGCTGGCCGGCAGCTCGCGAACGATGGTGGCAAGCCGCCTCGCGGGCAGCGTGGTCGCGCCGGGTTTCTCGACATTCACGTCGATGGAGCCGCTCACACCGACATCAAGATCGGTGGTGGTGAGCCGCAGCCGACCGGCATCCGCCTGCAATAATACGTTCGATAAAATCGGCAGCGTGGTGCGCGTGCCAACGACGTTTTGAACGGTTTGCAGACCTTCGAGGAGTTTCTCTTTGCTAACGCTAAATTTCATACGGTTTCAAGGGAGCGCGTTAGATGAATGATTGCGCGAAGTGACGCAACCATTTTCCCGAACGGAATTTCAAAGCATCGCGAAGACGCGCACTTTCAAACGGGATTGCGCGGAGAAAATTGCGCGGCTCGGACGTTGCGCGAGCGCGTGGAAACTGCCGACGATGCCTTTCGATGCCCGCGCTGAATTTCGCATGAACGATTCCCGAACAACGAAGATCGCCACTTACACTACGGCTTGGTCCGGTAAACCGCCGGTTGCTCGGCCAGCACGAGCGACATCTGTTGAGAATCATCGGGCTCGAAAGCGGGCAGGCTCCCGTTCATCGTCAAATCATCGCCGGTGAAGCCGGGATACAACGCGGCCAGGCGCGGAATGGCGCGCCCGGCTTGCTGGAAGTAGGCGCTGTCGAGTTCGACGCCAATTGAGTCGTAGCCGATGCACTCGGCGGCGGCGATGGTCGAGCCGGAACCCATGAACGGATCAAGCACCCCGCCCTCGCCGAGCGGCAGCAGCGCGCGCACGATGATGCGCATGAAGTGCTGTGGCTTCAGGCACGGATGATCCGAAATGGCCTCCTCGCGATCCGGCGTGCAGCGAGTGCGGCGGGCAATCGCGCAGCCAGTCGAAGCAGTTGGCGTGGTGAAGGCGGTGCAAGCCAAACACCATGCTGCTGCGCAGAAACGCTGTCTTTCAACTATAGACGAAATTCACAACGCTCCTCAGCGCGTGTAAGATTCACTCACCCCATGCGCAAAATGTCGCCTTCTTGAAGCAGATCAACGACGAACGCCTTTGATATCTTCGATGGCTCTGATGGGAATGGAATTTCAAGCCATTCAATGTCTGCGACGCAACTCGATCTTTGTTGCTGCGCTCTTTATTCCAGTTGACGACCCCACTATGGAGCCTCCGTCATAGTCGCCGCCTCAGCGATTCAACTGCCCGTCGAGGTAGGAAACCATTTGGCGGACTTTCTCGTCATCGCGCATCCTCGTTTTCACGAGGCGGTGCGCGTGGAGGACGGTGCCGTGGTCGCGGCCGCCGAATTGGTCGCCGATTTCGGCGAGCGAACCTTTCGTGAGTTCGCGGGCGAGGTACATCGCGATCTGGCGGGGGAAGGCGATGTTCGCGGGGCGGCGCTTGCTGGTCATGTCAGCGATGCGCACGTCGAAATGTTCGGCGACGCGCTTTTGGATTTGCTCGACGCTGATCGCGCGCCTCGCCTCTTCCTGGAGAATGTCTTTCAGCAAATGCTCGATCTTTTCCTCGGTGGGCATCTCGCGATTCAGCGACACATACGAGGCGACGCGGATGAGCGCGCCTTCGAGACGGCGGACATTCGAGCGAATGCGCGCGGCGAGAAATTCGAGGACACGCGGCTCGATCTGCACCTGCGTTTCCGCGGATTTTTTTCGGAGAATCGCGGTGCGCGTTTCGACATCGGGCGGCTGCAATTCGGCGGTGAGTCCCCACTCGAATCGCGAGACGAGCCGGCTCGACAGGTCGCCGATTTCCGCAGGCGGACGATCGGAGGAGAGGACGATTTGTTTATGCCCGTCGAAGAGCGCGTTGAACGTGTGGAAAAATTCCTCCTGCGAACGCTCCTTGCCGGCGAGAAATTGGATGTCGTCGATGAGCAGCACGTCCGCGAGGCGGTAGCGTTTGCGGAATTTCATCAGCGTCGAGTTTTGGATGCCGTCGATGAACTCGTTCGCGAACTGCTCGCTGGTAACGTAGGTAACTTTCGAGTTTTTTTTCGCGCCCGCGATGTGCTGGCCGATGGCGTGTAGCAGGTGCGTTTTGCCGAGACCGACGCCGCCGTAGATGAAGAGCGGGTTGTAAGTGCGGCCCGGCGCGTTGCCCACGGCGAGGCACGCGGCGTGGGCGTAGTCGCTGTTCTTGCCGACGACGAAGGAGCCGAATGTGTTCCGAGGATTCATCCCGATCGCGCCGGAGGGAATGCCGTTCGTCTCGGAGCGGCGCTTGTCGTTCTTGACCGTCGCGGGCTCCTCGGGCGGCGGCACCGGCGTGGCGGGTGCGCCCGAGCAGACGAATCGCACCGAGCGATGCGCGCCCACGGCGAGCACGATCGCCGAGCGCAGTAGCGGCATGTAATTCGTCTCGATCCAAAATTGGTGAATGTTGTTCGGGACTTGGATCGTCACGTCGCCATCGGTCAGCGAGAGCAGTTCCGCGTCCTGAAACCAGCGCGTAAAAGTATCCGCGTTGACGCTCTGTTTTAGGCTCAGGGAAATCTCTTTCCAGACGGCCGGTAAATCGTTGGTTGTCGTTGAATTATCCACAGTGAATTTAGGTTGGGATTTGGGAGCGAAAAAGGGGGCGCTGCGCTGCGTGAAACATTCGCCGTTTAGAGACGAACGGGAGAAGGCGTCCATGAAACCGGATTTTCAGCCAGTTGAAAGCGGCTGAATTCCAGCGATTTGCGGCAGGCGAAAGCGTGGAACACAGATTCCATCGCGATGGCTTGCGCAATTCCGCGCGCGGCCTGTGGGGCCGCTTCGGGGATTTCAGTCGCGATTAGTTTTTGGGTGATATTCACAAGTTATTCACAGCGTCTCTGCCTTGCTTCCGCCGTGTGGCGTCAGACTATTTTCCGCCCGAAATCACGACAAGAAAAATAGTCCCGAAACGGGCAACTATATTTTCATTTCGGACCAAATTCCCTGTTGACGCTCCGCGATGCTTGGAACGATGCGGCTTCGCGAAGAGCTACGCATTCCTCTCCACGTCAGCCCGCATACTTTCAAGCTGCGCGGCGCTCGTGCGGAAACACAGCGCGACGAAAAAAGTGACGACGGTGCCGAACGCGATGCGCCACGGAAATTCGATGACGGGCATCCAGGCCGCATGGCTCCAAGTTCTTTTTGGGCTGAAGAGTTTGAGCAAGTCGATGTCGAGCCCGCTCAGGTACGCGACGACGATGAATCCGGCGAGCATCGCCAGCGCGTTGCCCGCGTCGTTTCCGCGCGAGCGGGTGAAAAGGCCGACCATGAACACGCCGAGCAGCGAGCCGTATGTGTAGCCGAAGATGCCGAGGATAATCGGGAGGATGCGCAGCGCGGGATTGTGCGATGTGACCCACGCGGTGCCGAGCGCGACGGCGATGAGCAGCGCGGCGAAGAGCACCGTGCCGAAGGTGAGCACGCGCACTTTTTCTTTTTCGCTTTCGGGTTCGCCGAACCAGCGGAAATGGAAGTCGCGCACGTAACTCGTCGCGAGCGCATTCAGCGCGGTGCTCAGCGAACCCATCGCCGTCGCGAGCACGCCAGCGAGCACGAGCCCGCGAATGCCGGCGGGCATGACGGTGAGGATGAAATGCGGGAAGACTTTGTTCGCGGAGACGACGCCATTCGCGCCGGCGGGCAGTGAGAGATCGGGATTTTGCTGGTAATAAACCCACAGCAAAATGCCGATGGTGAGCACCGCGATGGTGATCGGCACATCGGCGAGGCCGGAGAGAATCGTGGCCATCGCGCTCTGCTTTTTGTTTTTCGCCGTGAGCATCCGCTGCACCATGTCCTGATCCGTGCCGTGCGTGGCGAGCGTGACGAAAGTGGAGCCGAGAAACGCGGCCCACACGGTGTATTCCTGTTCGAGAATGCTCTTCACGTTTCCCCAAAATCCGAGCCCCGCGGTGATGCCGGAATCCCACACGAGCAAATCCTTCGAACCGGTGAGCAACTGCTTTGCGCCCGCCCATCCGCCGGGGATGTGGCCGAGCAGATGCACGAGCGAAAAACTCAGCGCGCAGATCAGCACGATGATCTGAATCACGTCCGTCCAAATGACCGCGCGGATGCCGCCGATCGAGGTGTAGAGCGCCGTGGCGAGCGTCACGAAAACGAGTGCGCCGCCGGTGAGCAAAAATTCCTTCGTCGGCGAAAGCGCCTCGCCGGGGTACTGGAGATGCCACACGAGCACGAGCAACATGCTCGGCACCCACAGCCGCGTCCCGCTCGCGAGCACGCGCGTGACGAGAAACACGCCGGACGTGAGCCGCCGTGTGCGCGGCCCAAAGCGCGTCCCGAGGAATTCATAAATGCTCACAACATTGTGTCGGTAATAAGCCGGGATGAACACCGCGCTCACGATCACGCGCGCCAGCAGGTAGCCGACGATGAGCTGGATGTAGGTGTAATTCCGCAGCGCATAACCTTCCCCCGGCGCGCCGAAAAAAGTCCCCGCGCTAATCTCCGCCGCGAGGATCGAAGCGAGCACCGCCCACCACGCGATCTGCCGGTCCCCGAGCGTGAACCCCTCGACGCTCCCGCTCTTGCTCCGCTGGCTCAGCCCGATGCCGATGATGACCGCGAAGTAAGTAAGGATGACGAGTGCATCGAGGACGATTCCATTCATGCGCGGGACTTCACCGGCAGCTCTCGGTCATGTCGAGAAAATCGAAGTGCGGCTGTGCGCAGGGGCAAGTTTTGAATAATCGGCTGCGCCCCCGCGGCTCGCGCTTCAATTCAACTTGGGAAGAACTTTTCAAATTCAACGCGCGTTAAACTTTCCCATGCCTCTGTCAGCCAAGCGTTCAACCAACTCGCTCGCCGTGGAATTAACCAGCAATACATCCGGCGGCAGCATGTCGAACAAACCAGCGGGTTGTTGCGAATCGGTGACGACCAAAATCAAGGTCGCCGGTTGCTTGCTTTGACCTGCGCTGTGAAGCAATTCACTGGCGTCCACCAAACTTTCCCCACGCCGTTGGACGCGAATCAAAACAGAAGCCTCTCCGGGGGCAGTTTTAAGGATGGCATCAATACCGCGATTCCGCTGGATGGGAATAATCTGCACGCCGTGCAGGAAAGCCAGCGCGTCCTCATCGGACTGCACGTAAGATTCGCGGCCTTTGCGCAGCAGTTCGGATGATGTCTTGAAAGGCTGCTCCAATCGTTGCGTCGCCAACTGAACCGCCTCACTGGCAATATCCACGCCCACTGAATTACGGCCGAGTAGTTCCGCGGCAACCAGGGTAGTGCCGCTTCCACAAAACGGATCGAGCACCAGGCAGCCCGGCAGCGTCACCAGCGAAATGATGCGTTCCAGCAGCAGAATGGGCTTCTGCGTCGGATAGCCCACGCGCTCTTTAGCTTTGGGATTCAGCAGCGGAATGTCCCAAACATCCGCGATGGGTACGCCTTTCTTGTGTCCATCGGAAACCACATTGCCATCGCCATCGCGGGCATAGACAGACTTGCCGTGCTCATCGCGCTGACGACGCTGGAGAATCTGTTCCACATTCGTCGTGGGCGAATAATTATCGAAAAGCTGGTGGTATTGGTAAGCGTCCGTCTTGCTGTAAAAGAAAATGGTCTGGTGCGACGGAAGCGGATTGCGCTGCGAATTCGACCAACGGCGATAGTGCCAGATGATTTCCGAGCGGAACATCGCTTCGCCAAACACCTCGTCGAGCAGGCAGCGGATGTGATGTGAGGCATTCGTATCGCACTGTAAAAACAGTGAGCCGGTCGCTTTCAATACACGATGGAACTCCTTCAACCGAAGGCGTAGGAACTCGATGTAATCCACGCGCGACTTCCACTCGTCGCTGAACTCGAACTTAGTCGCGCGGTCGCGCGTGACGAGCGAGTGGGTCTTCTGCGTGAAGAACGGCGGGTCAACATAAACCAAGTCCACTGACTCGGAGTCCAGACCGCGCACCACTTCCAAACAATCGCCATGACGAACTTCACTTGCCATGTTGTGCCGTCCTTTCTGTGGCCAGGTCGCGCAGGATACCCAGCAAGTCCACGCCCGTGCGCCGCTTCACGTAGGCCCAAGCAGCGTCGGCATAGTGATACTCTCCTTGCACGCTCTTGTAGAGGCTTTCCAAAGTTTTCTGGATACGGATGGCCTGGTCGCGATTCGGGTAGTAAAACATCACGCGCACAGGTTTGTAACCGGCATCCCGCACAGCCTGCATCCGTGTGTGCTCCTTAGTGATGTGGTCGCCGTCCGTGGTCGCGTCGCGCCATTTGATTTCCAAAGCATCGCTGCCCACCAGACAGTCCACTCCGAACAGTTTTGGCTTCTTGCCGTGCGTATTTGGAACGCGAATCGAACCAGAGTCGGGGAACTTCACTTTGAAACATAGCTTCGCTGCCTCTTCGAGAAACGAACCGGCATATTTGTAGAGAAACCGTCCTTTGTTTTGGTAAACGTCAATCAGCTTTCCTTCGGCCTTGCTGACACCAAGCACTTCGTAAATGAGGACATGGGAGCGATTATCCTGCTCCATATCAGCAACGCGCTCGTCGATATTGCGCTTCAATTCGGCAGCGTAGCGGTCAGCCAGTGCTCGGATTTCGTCTTTCACAGTTTTGATGATACCAAAATCAATACTGGCGCGAAATCCCGCACCAGCCGAAGACCTTGCTCCGTGTCTTGTTGATGACACCCAGCTTTTGGCGGTCGAGGACTTTCATGACGGCTGCCAAGCGCCAAATCTACGTCGAAGTATTTCATACCGGCCTTCGAGGCTGCCTTGGTCGTTTGTGCTTCTGTCGAGCAAATCGTAATTCAGCAACTGTGAGTCACCTGCTTCAATGTTGTTCCTTGAAGCTTTCTTATTGGCTTTCCTGGCACGGTCAAACTCCACCAAAAACTGGCGAAGCTGCTGAAGCCGATCCATAGCACTTTCACGCACCATCCAGTAGTAAATCGTAATCGGACCTTGCGAACGGAGGAGTGGGTCTTTCTGGGTGAAGACATCAGCCATCTTTTCCAAAACTTCGCATGCGCGCGACTTTGCCTGCTGAAACTCGTCAGTGCGGGCCTCCGCACTGAGACCTTCA
>JAYVRQ010000639.1:0-3501 GCA_043776145.1 Chthoniobacteraceae bacterium | reverse complement strand
GTTCCGTAGGATCGGTGAGACCTTCGAGTTGGTAAAGGCCGCTGCCGCCGATGATGCCGATGGCTGGTTGCTGCATCGCGTTTTGTTACGCAGGCCGCCGGTAAAAAGTCGAAGCCGAAGAAAAAATCACCCGAGTTCCTCGACCTCCCGCTTTTCGACAAAGATGCGCAGCCCTTCCTTCGAGAAGTTGTTCATCAGCGCGTCGGGCGCGAGGGCTTCGGGCATCATCACGCCGCGCTCGGTGATCTCGCCGGTGACGAGCAGCTTCGCGGTGAGCGCGGGCGGGATGCCGGTTTGCACGACAGTCAGCGAGTAGCCGTAGCGGTCGAAGGTCTCGCGGTGGTTGTCCATCGTGTAGATGAAATACTCGACGCGCTTGCCGTCCTTCGTGCCGCGCACTTCGGTGCCGACGCACGAGTAGCCGTCCACGTTTGCGCCGAGCGAGGCGGGCTTCGGCAGGTTCGCGCAGACCACGCGCACGGGCGCGACCTCGACGCCATCGACCTTCACTTTTTTCCAAGTATCCACGTCGAGCAGCGCGAGGGATTTCGCGATGCCGACGACCTTCTCGCTGAGCGTGTATTTGAAGACGGAGTAGCGCACGCCCTTCGCGATGAACGGCGGATGCAGGCCGAGCGACACGCCTTCCTCGTGCGCGACGGCGAAGGTTTTCATCAGCCCGAGCGGCGGCGGAAAGCGGAACCACTCGATCTCCGTTTCGAGCGGCTTGCCGGAATTCACGCGCCCGTCTTTCACGAAGTAAGGCATCGCGCCCAGCTCCTCGAAAAGCGTCTCCGGCGAAAACAAAACGGCGAAGCGATAGCCGCGCACCTCGGCGTTGTCGGCGTCGAGCACGCGGATGGATTCGGCGGTGTCGAGCCGGTCCATCGCCCAGCGCGCAAAGACATTCACCGCGCCGGGGTCGCAGCCCATGCACAAAATCCCCGCGAGATTTTTTTCGCGAAAGCGCGCGTCGAATTTTTCGATCTCGGCCTCGTAGCTGTTCTTCGTCGGGCGCTTGAGGCCGGGCGGCGAGTAGATGTCCGCGGCCATGTCGAGATAGTGCGCGCCCGCTTCGCAGCAGGCTTCGAGGACGCTGTGGTTCGTCTGCCAGGTGCAGGCGTTGAGCGTCACGTCGATTTTTTTTTCGCGGAGAAAAGCGGCGAGCTTGTGCGTCTCCATCGCGTTCAGCGTGGCGACCTCGAAGCGGCTGTCGGCGGTGCGTCCGTGCAGATGCCGGGCGAAAGTGGGGTCGATGTCCGCGAGGTAGATGCGCTCGAAGCAATCGTAGTCGTGGAGCTTTTGCCCGATGACGGAACCGACTCCGCCCATGCCGATGACTAATGCGTTTGCCATAAAGGTTTGCGCTGGTGGCGCGCGGAGACAGTGGCCCATGCAAGGCGAATGGGCAACCGCGCGGGGTTAGGCAGCGATGGATGAAATCGCCAATCTCAGTTCACCGATCCCCTTGGAGGTTAGACGCATTGGTTTCCGCGTTCAGGCGTTTCGACAATTGCGGTTTGAGGTCGATGGAATGCAGAGTGCGCTGCGCGTCCATGTAGATCAAAGCTAAGTTGTTCGTGTGAGCGTGACCAGCGGGTGTGCCTGATCCATAAATGAAAATAGCCTCCGAGTCGTGGGACCACTGCCAGTCGTGGGAAGTACCCGAGCCTGGATCGCCTTCCTGGAGCACCAGGACGGTCTCGGCAACAGTGTCCGGCCCACGAGAAAGCGTGATCTGGTGATAACTGTTCCTGAGCCTGCGTTGCAGAAGAGTAAATCGCGCGTCCGGCGAAGTTGCGCTGCCGCCGTAAAGGTAAAAGTGAGGCTCGGACAATGGCTCGCCAGTGTTCCAATGGGTCGAGATGCCCAATGAGTCAGCGAACTCCTGAGCGTATTTGGTGACTTCATGGCGTCCCGCCGCTGGGAGAATTTTCGCGCCGCGAAAGTAGGGCCGGTTGTGAATGATGGCGGAAACAGTCACGGCAAAGGCTGTAATCGCGAAGGCTAAAATTAAAAGACGCGCGTTCATGTGCCTAAGCGACGTTGGGCGCATCGAGGCGTGCGAAGTGAAGGAAACGACGGCGGAAAAAAAGCAGCGGGGTGCCAGCGAGGATCACAACAAAGCAGAGCCACTGAATAGACTGGGACAGGGAAATCTCTGAACCGTGAACACCAAGCAGACGAGAACCGAACAAGAGCAAGACAAAGCCGAACCCCAACAAGATTTCGCTACGCATCCGCCAGGCGAAAACGAGGGATGCAAGCCAGGTAACAGCAATGATAACCGCCCCAAGAAAGAACGCACCAGGAATCACGCCGCGAGCAAAAGTGAACGGGAGAAACGCCGCAGCAACGAGAGGTGCCCACCGAATCAGCGCAAAACTCTGACGCGAGTATGTAATGAACTGTTCGGTGCTCATTCGGAAAAACGTGCAGCTAGTCGCCCACTACCCCAAGCTCAGCGACAGCGGAGCAGCTCGCGAGCGCATGGGAAGTCCGCGTTAATGTATCCATAAACCTCAACCTTCGATGCCCCACAATCCGAGCAGCGTTAATGTAATGAAAACGACCGCCTCGGGAATCGCCCACCAAACGGCGCGAGCCTCGCGTCGCCATGCGACGAGACCGGTGACGAAACTCGTGCCGACGAGCAACCAGCAGACGAGCGAAAGCAGCAGACCGAAATACCACATGCCGTATGTGCCGTGGCCGCCGCCGGTCATCATCATGCCCAGATAAAGAACGCCCGCAGTTATCGGGATGCCCACGACCGAGGCAACGAAGAAACGGAAGGACCAAGAACGGACTCGGGACTCAATGGCAATGCTCATGGCGCGTGCAGCGGTCGAACAGACTGTTAGTTAGTTCCCAACTCATTAACCCATTACTCATTCCCCTAAAATAGTTACTGGCACCGTCGTCGTATTATTCGAGTAGTCCGCCTCGTCGATGATGTGCTCGGGATTGATCGTGATTTCGAGGTCGTATTCCCCGGCGGGGACGCCGGTGATGTCGATCCATTGTCCTGGCAGGCCGCCGTCGTAGATGTCGCTCCACCCGACTTGGATGCCTTGATCCTCGCAGAAAAATTTGGATTCCCTGGGAGCCGTGCGATCCCAGCGGCGAACGTCTTCCAGACAAAAACTAACCTTGCGTCCCTGCGCCACGACGAAGCCGGTTTTGTCCTTCAAGGCATAGGCCGCGAAGCCCTTGAAATGGTAGTGACCGTGGCACTCTTGAAACTCAAAGTTAGGATTCCCCTCGGGACTACCCATCACCACATCGCTGCCGCCGATGTTGCGGCTCTCGGTGCTGAAACGCAGCAGCCGATGCGTGCCCGCGGCGATCATGTTTTCCTGCACTTCGCAATCCTCGTCGGTGAAAGTCTCCGTCGTTTCATGCGGATCGACGACGTCCGGCCACACGACGAGATCGGCCTTCACGCTGCGGACCATCGCCTGGATCGAGACGCCGCTGAAATTGCTCCGTCCGCGCACC
>JAYVRQ010000638.1:0-3517 GCA_043776145.1 Chthoniobacteraceae bacterium | reverse complement strand
GTAGGAGGCATTGGTGGTGATGGCCATGGGGAAAGTAGAGAAAAAGTCGAGCGCCTCCCCTCTACACGCTCCCCCCACCCCCTTTCAAGCAAAAAAAGTGGAAACCGGACCCGCCGCAACTTTACCGCCATCCGATGCAACGCCACCGCTAGTCTCTAAAACCCCATCCTCACTTTCTAAAACGCCGTTCCAAGCCACTAAAGCCCCATCATTAGCCTCTAAAGCATTGTCTTTACCGCCTAAAGCGCCGATGTCGGTGGGACGGAAATACATTTTAGCCAGCTTCGAGGCTCAGGGCGCGAGCAGGATTTCGATTAGCGCCGCCGCTTCGCGATAATCGGGGATCACCACGTCCGCGCCCGCGGCGAGCAGGCGGGCGCGTTTGCTTTCATCGACGCAGCCGGAGCCGGGGTGCGCTTCATCGCTCGCGACGGCGACGGCGAGGCCGCCGACGCGCTTGGTGTTTTCCGTTTCGATGTGCCCGTCGCCAAAGGAAAGCAGCGCGGAGCCGGGACAGCCGTGATCGCGCAGGATTGCCTCGATGATTTCCATTTTGGAAAAAGCGCGCGCATCGGGTTGCGCGCCGTGGATTCTCCCGTGGAAAAAATGCGCGATGTCGAGCGCGTCGGCCTCGCGACGCACGGCGCGTTCATCCGTGCCGCTCGCGATGTGGAGCGTGAGCCCGCGCGTTGTGAGCATTTCGAGCAGCGTGCGCGCACCGAAGACGAGGAGCTTTTCGCGGTCACCCGCGAGACGTTCGTCGATCATCGTTTGGAGGCGTCGCTGGAATTCTTCGAGCGATTCCGCCGCGGGATGCGGAGGGAGGCCGCGCGAGAGCCTTTCATCCGCGAGCCACTGCATTTGGTGAATGGTCGCCTTCCCATTGAGGCGCATGATGTTTTCCGAAACGAACGCGCGATCCGCGCCGCCGAGACGCTCGACGAACATCTCCGTCATCACCTCCGCCCAGCCCGCGCGGACGAGCGAGAGCGTGCCGTCGAAATCGAAGAGCACATGGCGGATCGCGCGCGGGCGGAAGGCGGAAGTAATTTCCAACGGTGGATGCGTCATTACATGCGCAGTTGCCGCTGGCGGTATGCCTCGTCGCGGCGTCCGGCGAGGCTGGCGAGCGAGCAACCGCTCGCCTTCACGGCAAAGCACCCGTCATCCAGTCGCGCGGAAGTATTCCCCTCGCCGAGAATCGCGAATGGACGATCCTCGCGACCGAGATCGTGCGAGAGGGCGAGCAGCGTGGCGAGTGGGTCGGACATGGTGGGAGTGGAGCGGAAAGGAGGGCGGCGGGCAAGAGGGCGTGCGATCGGTTTTGCCGCGCTGCGAAATGCGCTTGTCTCCGCGCGGACGTTCTGCTTTCTCAAGCGCCCATGAAACGTCTCTCACTCATCGTTCCCACCCTCACTTTCACCGCCGCGCTCATGCTCACGGCCTTCGCCGCCGATGAGGAATTCAAGCCCATCGCGGACGCGATGAAATTCGCGCACAAGGCTCCGAAAGGCACGCCGAAGGTCAGCGACAAAATCATCGACGGCACGGTGGACGAGGCCGATTTGAAAAAGACGCTCGAACTTTACAAGGCGATGGCCGACACGAAACCGCCGAAGGGCGATGCGGCGGCGTTCAAGGAGAAGGTGGCGAAACTGATCGGCGCGATGGAGAATGTGGTGGCGAAAAAGGACGGCGCGGGTGCGGCTTACAAGCAGGCCGTCAACTGCAAAGCCTGCCATTCGGATCACAAGGCGGACTAAGGCGGCTCCCGACAATATCATGCGCACGCTCGCACTCGGCGGTTCGGAGTTGCAGACTTCGCGGCTCGCGTACGGATGCTGGCGGCTCTCGCGTGCGGATTCCTCGGGCGCGCAGGCCGTGCGCGCGGCGATCGACGCGGGGTTCACGCTGTTCGATCACGCGGACATTTACGGCGGTGGCGTCTGCGAGGAAATTTTTGGCGGCGTGATGAAGGAATCGCCGGACCTGCGCGAGCGGGTGCTCGTGGCGGGCAAGTGCGGGATTCGGCTGCCGCATTTGGGCGGGGCAGGGGAGCCGTATCGTTACGACAGCCGCCGCGAATACATCGTGGAGTCGTGCGAGGCTTCGCTGCGACGGCTGCGCATTTCGCGGCTCGATCTGTATCAGATTCACCGTCCCGATTTCCTCGCGCATCCCGAAGAAGTCGCGGCGGCTTTCGACCAGCTCGCGCGGGATGGGAAAGTGCGCGAGTTCGGCGTGAGCAACTTTCGCCCGGAGCAGCACGCGGCGTTGCAGCGCGCGTGCCCCATGCGGCTGCGCGTGAATCAGGTGGAGTTCAGCATTCTTCAACGCGCTCCGCTTCACGATGGCGTGCTCGATCAATGTCTCGCGGAAAATATGACGCCCCTCGCGTGGAGCCCGCTCGGCGGAGGCCAGCTCGCGGATGGCGCGGGCGACCTGCTCCGTTCCCAGCGCGCGTATGAACCGCGGCGTGTCATCCCGCTGCTAGATGAAATCGCGGCGCGGCACGGCGCGACGCGCAGCGGGATCGCCCTCGCCTGGCTGCTCCGGCATCCGGCGGGAGTGGTCCCGATCATCGGCACGGTAAATCCGGCGCGCATCGCGGAGGCCGTGCGAGCGGAGTCGATCGAGCTTTCACGCGAAGAGTGGTACGCGCTGCTCACCGCCGCGGAGCCGGAGCCGCTCGCTTAACGGCAGCGATTCCAAAGCCATGGTGGACGCCGTGCGCCGTGCAGTGTAATTCTTCCACCGCTGCGTCCCCGTAGTTCAATGGATAGAACAGGCGTTTCCTAAACGCCCGATCCGGGTTCGACTCCCGGCGGAGACACTCTTTGCTTACCGCGAAAGGATGAAGCGAAAGTAGCCTTGGGTGCCGGGTGCGAACGGGATGGAAAAGTTCAATGCTGTTCCGGTGCCGGTTTGCGCGGTGCCGATGTCGTTCCACATGCCGGCGATGAGGTCGGTGGTGAATTGGAGTTGATAGGTGTGGCCGGTGATGGTCGCGGGCATGGTCATCGACATCGCAGTGCCGTTGTTGGTGAACGTGAACGTGCCTCCGCGGAGTTCGGTGGCGGTGAAGTCGGGCGATTCGGGGGTGGCGTTGGCTTCGGCGGAATCGGGGCCGGGGCCGGTGAAATTTTGCGCGGTGATGATGTAGTAGCGCGGGATTTGCGGCAGGCCAGCGTGGGTGAAGCTCGTGGAGCCGACGGTGGCGACGGCGATGTATGGGCCGCCGCCGGTGGTCGCGGATTTTACGATGTAGCTGGTCGCAGTTGGGACGGTGTTCCATGCGAGAGCGATGCGCTGCGGGCCGGGCGTGGCGGTGAGGTTTTGCGGGGCGGTGAGCGGGGTTTGGAAGGTGGTGATTTCCGCGGCGCTGAGCACGCGGCTGTAGATGCGAAAGTCGTCCACTTTGCCGGAGAAGCCTGGCTCGGTGGTGTTCACGCTGTCGCCGATGTAGTTGAGCGCGGGGGTGAATTGCGCGGGGGTGTAGGCGATGGCACCGGATGCG
>JAYVRQ010000637.1:0-3523 GCA_043776145.1 Chthoniobacteraceae bacterium | reverse complement strand
CCTCGATGGAAGTGAGCGTGCCGGGCGTGACGAGCGGCGTGCCGGTGGCTTCGAGTTGCAGGATGGAGACGTTGTCGCCGATGTGCGCGGCGGTGATTTCGATGGGTTCGTAGGCTTTGAGAAACTCGGCGTCGTCCGTCTTGAGCAGCGCGAGATTCGCTTCGTAATCCACGACATCCACCGTGGCGGGAGTCTTCACTCCGCCTTCCGGTGATTCGAGTTCGATGAAAGTCGAGTTCGCGACCATCTCGGCGGTGATGAGAATTTTTCCACCTGGCAGCACCGCGCCGATCGCGCGCCGCGAGAAGGGCGGACGCTTGCCCCACGGACGCAGGAAATCCCACGGCTGGTTCGTGACGTTCACGCGCACGACGGAGAGTTTTTTCGCCGGTTTCGCGTCGGCGGAAAAGGCGTTTCCGCAGAAGGTGGCGAGGAGGAAAAGGGAAAGGAGGATGAGGCGCATGGCGGTTTAGCTGGCGGGGAGATTCTGCTCTTCGGTCACGTTGTAGCGCGCCTTGATCCGCTCGCGCGCGGCCTCGACGGCGGCGCGTTCGAGTACGAGCGGGCGGCCCGCGCCGACGAATTTGATGACGTAAAACTCCGGCTTTTCCGCGAACGCGGCGGCCACGTCCTTCAACGTCTTGATTTTTTTGCCGTTGATCTCATCCACGATCTGCTCGCGGAATTCGGCGAGATACGTATTGAGCGGATCGGCCAGGATCGAAGTCAGGATGATGATCTCCGGGCGCTCCTCGTAAATTTCCTTCGTGATAAAGTGCTCGAAAAAATACTCGATGCGCGGATTCTGAAAGCTGTAGGCGCTCATCAGATTCCGTGAGAGAGGCTGAAAAAGCAGCCCGCCGAGCAGCACGTAAGCCGGCTGTTCGTCATAGCGATTCGCCTGAATGTTGAACTGCCAGGCGTTCGTGAATTTCACCTCGGTGTCGAGTGGCTTCCCATCGCGCAGCACCCCGAATTTCGCGACATCCCCGAGAAACTTCCGCTCGGCCACCTCGGCCATCAGCACGCGCTCCCCCTCGAGATCCACGAAGCCGTCGCTCGCCACATTCAGCCCGTCGATGGAAAGAATCACATCGCCCGTCTTCAAGCTGCCCGCCGCAACGCCCTCGCTGAAAACATTCGAGACCATCACGCCGCGATCGTCTTCCCCGAGCCCGAGCGCCTTGCGCATCGCCTTGTTCGGCGTCGGGAAAGTGCCGATCGAGAGGTCCATGTAGCGGTCGTAATGCCCGTCCTTCACGTCTTTCAGGAAGTGTTTGATGACCGGCGTCGGGATCATGTAGCCGACGTTTTGCGCCACATCGCCGCTGTATCCCTGAAACGCGACGCCGACCACCTTGCCATCCTGCAACACCGGCCCGCCGCTGTTCCCCGGATTGATCGCCGCGTCGATCTGGATCGTGAGATGCGAGTCCACGATCGAATGCGAATACGTGAGAAAATCCACGCGCGACACGACGCCCTGCGTCACGCTCATGCGCTCCCCGCCGATCGGGTACCCGAAGACCGACACGGTCGATTCCAGCTCGGGGATTCCGCCGATGGGCAGCGGCTTGGTGTATTTGAAAAAGTCGGGATCATCGACCTTCAGCAGCGCGAGATCGCAGTCGTGCGCGATGTGCTCGACGGTCGCGATGTATTTCTTCGGATCGTTCTCCTTCTCGATGGTGATGAAGCGCGCGTTGCTGACGACGTGCGCGTTCGTCACCAACCGATCACCTTCCACGACCCAGCCCGTGCCCGAGCCGCCGCCGCTGTTTCCCGGCAGCCACGGGATGCGGTAGTTCGCCTCCTGCGCGGTGGTGTTGATGCGGGCGACGCTCTTGCGCAGTTCGTTCGGCTGCGCGAAGGCCGGGACTGCGACGAAGAGCGCGGAAACGATGACTTGCCAGATGCGATGGGGCATGAGGCGCGGAAGATGGGCGGGGGCGGGGACGGTGTAAATGGGTTTGTTGGCGGGAGGCCCGCCAATTTGTCTCAGACCGCACAGACAGCAATCGGCCGTTAGTATCTTGTGGCGTTGAAAACGTCGAGCACAGCCTTCGTGGAGGAAGTGAACTCTGCCTTTCGATCGGATGCCTCCACTGCTTGCTTAATTGTCTCGATATAGGTTCCGAGCGATGCAGCGGTGGTGCCGTTAATGTCGTGAAACAACACAATCAAATGCTGTGCCTTTTGGTTCTTGATGGCGTTGGGGACACTCCACTTGCCACTTTCCAGCGTCTTCATCACGATGGGTGCGGGTGTGTGCCTATCCTTCTCACAGACACTGCCATCGCATTTAGTGTTGTCCTTGCTGTCCACATTGGACCCGATGTGCTTCAAGCCGACCCGATCGTAAGTGTCCCGCATTTGCGGAGTCAGTTTTTCAAGTCCCACTGCCCGGACGTAGAGGGGCTCGGATCCCAGCACCTTTTTGATTTCGGATTTTGCCGAAATTAAATCGGACTCGAGAGCGTTCAAGCCGTCGGGCTTCCCATCACCGTTGACATCACGCGCCGGTTTGGCGACCCGCACAGAATGACTGGTGTGATCCTCCGGACTTCCGGTGTGAATGGCGATGACATGCCCCAGTTCGCTCACCTCTTTGGTGGCTTCTTTGCCGGCCTTCTCGCGGAATCGACCTTCGGCATTGGCTTGGATGAAAAACGCACCGACAATTTTGCGAGTCTTCAGGATCGTGGCTATCTCCCGCGTGTAGTTCTTGGCGTCTTTTCCGGCCGCGTGCGGACCGTCATCGAAGGTCAAAACGATCTGGATTGGCTTGGGCTCCTCCTTTTTTTGCGAGGCACCACCATCCTTTTGCGAGGCACCACCATCCGGAACACCGGCGGACACGGAGCCGTCTCCTGTTTTCCGGGAAGGCGACGGAAGCGGGGCTTCACCAGGCACACCACCCGGGAGTGAAACCCCACCATCCTTGGAGTCGATGGAATTATTCATGTGGTTCAGAGTTTTTCGGCTTTGCCGAAGGTTTAACCGACAGTCGTGAAATACAATTTGCAGTGGGACAGAAGAGAGGGATGGAGTCCAGCAAAAAATCCTGAGGCCAAAACCCGGAGGAACTGCGGGCAGGAGTGCCCGCTTTTTTCACCGCCACCACATAAACACCGCGCCCACGATGAGCGTCGGCACGAGCGCCGCGAGCAGCAGTTTCAGCGGCGCGATGCCGTCTTCGCCAAAGTGTTTTTGCAGGATGGATTGCCCGGCGGGATTCGGCGCGTTCGCAATGACGGTGAGCCCGCCGCCGACCATCGCTCCGGCGACGACCGCGTATTTCAGCGGGTCGGTGAAATCGGGGACGAGCGACGCGAGGTAGGTGATCGCCGCGTTGTCGTTCACCGCGGTGAGCAGCGTCGCGCCGATCATTAGCGGCCATTCGCCGAGGCTGCCGAGGACGGGGGCGATCCACCAGCTTTGCAGCCCGCCGTGCAGCACGAGCGCGGCGAGAAAAAATCCGACGAGCAGCGGAGCCCGGAGGGCGATGGCATCCTGATGCCGA
>JAYVRQ010000636.1:0-12283 GCA_043776145.1 Chthoniobacteraceae bacterium | reverse complement strand
CACGCGAGCTTCGGTCCTTCGGCGGGCCATTCTTTGAGCAGGCCGCTTTCGGCGGAGACGCCGTCGCGATTCGGGCCTCGCCATTGCGGCCAGTCGGTGGTGGCGGCGAGGGCGGCGGTGGTGAAGAGCGGGAGGATGGCGAGGAGGTGCGGAGGAATCATGCGGGGATGCTAGCGAAAGGTCCGCGCGCTGACAATGGCGGCGGTTGCGGGAATCCGGGGAGCGCGCGCGTCTCGCGTGCTGGCGAAGGCGTCCGCCTTAGCGGACTTTCTAAACGTGTCGTTTCAGATTTCGTCCACCGCGTTTCCAGCGACGCGGCAGGGAAGTTCGTTTCGGCGGGACGCCGAAACCAGCACGCGAGACGCGCGCGCTCCCCGGAAATATCCTGCCGCGCTATTTGCGCCGACGGCGCATCATGGCTGCGCACGCGGACGACATCAGCAGCAGGGACGCCGAAGGCTCGGGGACGATTTTCAGATTTCCCAGCGTGTAGAGATCGCTCGTGTCCCACGCGAGGCCGGGCGCGAGGGCGGGGAAGCTGAAGCTGCTGAAGGTGCCGCTCGTCGTGCCGTCGAGGATGTTGAAAACATTGCCGCTCGCAGGGTTGAAGCCGTTGATGAGATCGACATCGAGCAGGCCGTTCAGGCCGAGCACGCCGCCGATGTCGAGCTGGTCGTGCTGCGTGCCGGGAGTGAGCCCGCCGATCTCCATGAGCAGGGTGCTGGCTGCGCCAAAGTTCACGTTGTTCACCGGGACGATCGCGGGGCTGAGGCCGGGCGAGAAGGTGCCGCTGAACGTCACGTCCGTGAACGTGCCGAGCCCTTTCACGTAGCCGGTGAAGTCGAGCGGCTGCGCGCCCGAGGCTCCTTCGGCGTCGCCGTTGATGATCGTGGCTTGCGGGAGCGCGTTCGTGCTGGCGACGGTGCCCCAGCCGGTGATGGCGCGTCCGAAATCCACAAAAAGACCGTTCGCGGCGTTGAGCGTGCCGCTCGCAGCGTTTGGCAAGTCCCCGACTTCGGTGAGGCTGCCGAGCACCGCCTGGTTTTTATCGAGCAGACTCACGTTGAATTTTCCCGTGCGCAGTTCGCCATTGGAAAAGAAGCCGCCGAAGCTCGCGGCATCGCCCATGGTCAGCGGGCCGCCGAAGGCTTCGATGAGCGAGCCTGCTTCCGAAGAGACGCGGGCCTGAATGGCGCCATTCGCCGTAAGCGCGAGGCCGGTCGGGACGGCGACGCCATTCGCTGCGATCAGCGTGCCGCCGGTGAGGCTCGTGGGGCCGAGTTTCACGGGGCTGTTCGAGATCATTTGCAAAGTCGCGCCGCCCGCGACGTTGATCGCGCCATCCATGCGGAAGCCGTTGTTCACGGGCGCGCCGAGCACGAGCGTCCCAGCGGTCACATTGATGGCCGTGGTATTTTGCCCGAGGAAGGTGCCGCCGACCGTGGTCGTCGCTGCGGACGTGTGCAGGAGGAGCGCGGCACCGCTGATCGTTTTCGCCGCCGGGTCGGTGAAGGTGAGGTTGTTCGTGCCGGAGAATTCGGTGGTGCCGGTCAGCGAGAGCACGAGCGGATTGGCCAGGGTGCGCGCTCCCCCCTCGGCGCTCAGTTGGAGATTTTGACCGAGGCTCTGAATGGTCCCGCCCACTCCCGCCGCCGTGTTGCTGCCGATGCCGAAGTGCCCGCTGAAAACATTCACCCCGCCGGTGTACGTGTTGTTGGCAGTGAGGATGACGTTCCCGGTTCCCGCGATCGTCACTCCGCCGCTCCCCATGATGAGCCCGGCCATCGTCCCCGGCGTGTTTTGGAAAAAAGTCAGGCTCGAACCGGGGATCGTCCACGCGCCCTGGATGGAGTCGGTGGTGCCTTGGACGTTGGAGTTCGTGGCCACCGAGCCGCCGGTGTAGCTGTTGATGCCGGACAGGAAAAGGCCGCCGGCGTTGACCGTGAGATTGCCCGTGCCGGAAACGTCGGCGGAGATGCCATTAAATCCGGTGACGGCAATCGTCCCCGTATGCGCGACCGTGCCGCTGACGGAGCCATTGACGGTGAGATTGATCGTCCCCGGATTCACCATCGCGCCATTGACGGAACCGTTCCCGCCCACATCCAGCGTGGCGTTGTTCGTCACCGGGCCGTTCAGAGCCCCGCCGAAACCGAGGGTGATGTTGGCGTTGTTCGTGAGCGTGCCGGTCACGGCACCGTTCACATTCCAAGTGCCCGCGCTCACCGTGCCGCCCGCGGCCATCGTGAGCGTGCCCGAGCCGTAGCTGGCCGTGCCCGCCGTGGTTTTAGCGAAGGCGCCGTTGACGGTGATGTTCCCGGTGGCGCTCCCTGTTTCCATGGTCATCGCGTTCGTCACGTTCAAGGTCGTGGAGCCAAGGTTGCCGCCATTCACCAGCACGGCGTCCACGGTCTCCGTCGCATTGTGGAAAAGGTTGCCTCCGCTGATTTGGAGCAGCCCGACATTGGGGAGCGCATTGGAAGCGTTGATCGTGTGAAAGCCGCTGACAATGGTGGTGCCACCCGTGTGCGTGAGATTGGTGCCGGGATCGAGGGTGTAATTTCCCGTGAAGCTGAGCGCCCCCGCGCCGCTGCTGCCGCCGGTCCAGGTAGTCCCGTTGCCGAGGAGGAGCGAACTACCTCCGGGCAGGCTGATCGCGCCGTTATTGGCCACATTCACCGCGCTGGTCTGCTGAAAACCGGCCAGGTCCAGCGTGCCGCCTGGTTGAATCGTGAGGCCGCTGACCACGGGCGTCAGCGCATTGTTCACGCCCGCCTGCAGCGTCCCGCCGCTCTGCACGCTCGCCCCGGAAAAACCACCGCCGAGCGCATTCACATGGCTGGCAATGAGCGTCCCGCTCGCGACATCGACCGTGCCGTTCCAGCCCGAGTTGTTTCCCGTCAGCGTCACCGTTCCCGGCCCCGCCTGGCGGATCGTGCCGCCTCCGCCGCTGAGCACATTGGCAAAAGTGCCCGCCGGCGTGGCGAATTCCAAAGTCCCGGCGAAAAAGTTCACCGGCCCGGCGAGCGCGTTCGCCGCCGCGATGCGCAGCGTGCCTTGGGCAGAGAGGTAGCCGATAATCGTCCCGCCCGTCCACGAGCCCACTCCGCTCAGCGTCGTCACGCCGTAGCTGATGCGCAATTGCCCCGCGCCCGTCAGCGGGCCAGTGATCGCCAGCGGATTCGCCATCTGATTACTGATCTGCAAATTCGACACCATCGCCACGGGAACATTCAGCGCGACCGAAGGTACGGTGGTGTTGGCAAAGAGGACTGCGTCGCTGGCTCCATTGTTAAAGCTCAGCCCATTGCCATTCACCGTCAGCCCGCCGGTGTTCAAGACTTGCAGCGAATTGAGCACAAACGGATTTCCGAGATTCTGATTGCTGACGACGGCGGCGGGATTGTTGAAAACGATCCCCGTGCCCGGCCCGCTCACGGGCAGTGAGTTCCAATTGGCGGCTTGATTCCAGGAAATGTTGTCGCCGCCGCCCGTCCACGTTTGCGCGAAGGCGCTGGCGGTGACGAGGGCAAGGATACCGGTGGCGAGGATGGTGCGGCGGGCGGTGGATTTCATAATGGTCGTGTGATTTTGGAGGGTGTTGTGAAGGTGAAGCCGGAAATCGAAAGAGACGATGAACGGCGATGGGTTTTGGGGGGATTAAGATGCGGCTCGCAATCGGATGCGGCAAGCTCCCGCGTAGAGCCGATTTGTCAATCGCGCGAAGGCATCTCCACGAAGTTGTCAACAACGCGCCGCCGCTGGCACCTGTCCTGCTTGGACAGATTGCGCCATGATGACTTTTGCCTATCAAGCCCGCGACTCCGCCGGAAAGATGATTTCCGGTGTTCAAGAAGCACTCAACGAAGACAACGCGATCAACACGCTGATGACGCGGGGGCTGATGGTCCTCTCGATCCAGCAAAAGGCCGGCGCGAAAGCGACCGCGCCGCGCGGCAAGGTGACCGAGACCGATCTCGTGCTCTTCACGCGGCAGCTTGCGACGATGGTCGATGCGGGTCTGCCGCTCGTCGCGGGGCTCACGGCGCTTTACGAGCAGGCCGATCCGAAAAAGCAGGCGGGCTTGCGGCGCGTCGTTGGCGAAGTCACCGCGCTCGTGCAGCAGGGCGATTCCTTTTGCGAAGCCATCTCGAAGCATCCGCGCATTTTCAGCCGACTTTACGTGGCAATGGTGAAAGCGGGCGAGTCCGGCGGTTTGCTCGCGGAAATTCTCGATCGGCTCGCGTGCTTCCTCGAAGCCGCCTCGCGTCTGAAAAAGAAGGTGAAGTCCGCGATGACTTATCCGGTCATCGTCATCTGCATCGCCCTTTCGATCACCACGTTTCTCATCGTGAAAGTCGTCCCGATCTTCGGCGACATCTTCAAGGATTTCGGCGCGAATCTGCCCGCGCCCACGCAATTCCTGCTTGATCTCTCCGCGCTCATCCGCAACAACTGGTACTACATCGTTGGCACCGGCATCGCGGTCTTTTACGGCTGCCGCACGTTTGTCCGTTCTGAGAAAGGCTCGCAACTTTGGGATCGCTGGAAGCTCAAGCTCCCGATCTTCGGCCCGCTCGTTCACAAGATTTGCATGACCCGCTTCGCGCGCACCTTTGCGCAGCTCATCCGCTCGGGTGTGCCGATCCTCGAAGTCATGGACATCGTTGGCGAAACGTCCGGCAATTTCGTGGTCGCGGATGCGATCAAGAAAGTGTCCTCGGATGTGGAAAAGGGCGATCACCTTGCCTCGTCGCTGGGTCGGCAGCCGATCTTCCCGCCGATGCTCGTCCGCATGGTCAGCGCCGGCGAGGCGACCGGCAAGATCGACACCATGCTCGAAAAGATGGCCGACTTTTGGGACGAGGAAATCGAGGCGATTCTCTCCGCGCTCACGTCGCTGATCGAGCCACTGCTCATCGTCGTCCTCGGCGTGATCGTCGGCGGCATCGTTATCGCGATGTTCCTGCCGATCTTCAAACTGAACGACGTGGTCTCGCAGGCGAAATAATCCGCGAAAGTAGTCCGCGGCTTTAGCCGGCAAAACCGCCCGCTTGCAAAGTGGGCCCGTGCCGAAACGAACACTGTCTGCGCGCATGACGTCTTGCCGACTATGTCGCGGACTACTTTCACGCCCATCTTGCGATTTTCCTTTACGGCATGTAGGACGCCCGCCTATGTGTCTGCGCTTTTCGGTCGAGCAGCGGCCAAACTACCGCGCCGGGTAACGAGTTACCAGGCGGAGTCGCTGCCCTACCGCAAAACCCGCTGCAACTTTTTACCTCTTAAAATTTTCGGAATGCTTAATGGATTATTTGGGCTGTTTTCAAACGACATCGGGATCGATTTAGGAACCGCGAACACTCTCGTTTATGTGAAGGACCACGGCATCGTGCTGCGCGAGCCGTCTGTTGTCGCGGTGCAGGCGGGGACGAATCGCGTGCTCTCCGTGGGCGATGAGGCGAAGCGGATGCTCGGGCGCACGCCGGGGAATATCATCGCGATCCGTCCGTTGAAGGATGGCGTCATCGCGGACTTCGAGATCACCGAGGCGATGCTGCGGCATTTCATTCAGAAGGTGCATGGCAAGCGCACGTTCTTTCGCCCGCGTCCGCGCGTGGTGATTGCGGTGCCGAGCGGCATTACCGAGGTGGAAAAGCGCGCGGTGAAGGAATCCGCGCTGCATGCCGGGGCGCGCGAGGTTCACCTGATCGAAGAGCCGATGGCGGCGGCGATCGGCTGCGGACTGCCGGTGCAGGATGCGGCGGGGAACATGATTATCGACATCGGCGGCGGCACCACCGAGGTCGCGCTGATTTCGCTGAGCGGCATCGTCTTTTCGCGCAGCGTGCGCGTGGCGGGCGATGAGTTGGATGAGGCGATCATTCAGTACATGAAACGCGCCTACAATCTGATGATCGGCGAGCGCACGGCGGAGGACATCAAAATCAAAATCGGCTCCGCGTATCCGATGGACAAGGAGGTCACGATGGAAGTGAAGGGACGCGATCTCGTGGCCGGCTTGCCGAAGACTTTAACCATTACCTCGCAGGAAGTGCGCGAGGCGCTGCTCGAACCGATTTCGACGATTGTCGATTCGGTGCGCGTGACCCTCGAACGCTGCCCGCCCGAACTTTCCGCCGACCTTGTTGACCGCGGGCTTGTGCTCGCGGGCGGCGGCGCGCTTTTGCGCGGACTCGATCGTTTGCTCACCGAAGAAACAGGACTCCCCGTGCATGTCGCGGAGGATCCGCTCAGCGCCGTCGCGGAAGGAACCGGACGCGCGCTTAGCGAGATTAAATTCCTGCGCCAGGTGTCCACGAGCGATTCGCGCTGGGCCAACTAACCTTCGCGAAATGAGCGCACGCAGGGCGACGCGAAACGGCACGGCAAACGGCTGCCAGCATCGGCGCGCACAACCATGAAACAGCGAATGCACATCGCGGCGGTCGCGGCGTTCGTCATCCTCGTCACGATCACTTTCATCGTGATGGGGCAGGGGCACACGACGCAGCGGTTGCAGTCCGGCTTTCTCGGAATGATCTCGCCCTTTCTCCGGCAGGGCTCTTCCCTCGACCGCAAATACACCGAGATGAAGGAAGGCTTGAAGTCGCTGAAAAGACTTGAGGAGGACAACAAGCGGCTGCTTGTCGAAAACAAAAATCTTAGCGCCACGAACCAGACACTGCGCGACATGGAGGCGGAGAACAACAAGCTGCGCAACGCGCTCGGCTACAAGGAGCGCGCGGTTTTCACGCTCGTTCCCGCGCGCATCATCGCGCGCGATGCCTCGACTTGGTATCAAACCGTGAAAATCGACCGCGGCTCCGCGGATGGCGTGAAGCCCGACATGCCGTTGCTCACCGAGGAGGGGCTCGTCGGAAAAACCACGTCCGCCGTCGCCGAGCACGCCGCGACGGTAATCCTGATCGCGGATGAAAACTGCCGCGTCGCTGCGAACATCGAGGGCAGCACGGAAAAGGGAATCGTGCGTGGCGAACGCATGGCGAACCGCGGCATCCCGGCGATCGGGCTGAGCTTCATTACCAAGCAGGCGAACCTCCAGCCGGGGCAAAAAGTGTACACCTCGGGCGTCGGCGGCGTCTTCCCATCGGGCGTGCCCATCGGCGCGGTGAAGGAATTTAAAGTGCGCGAACTCGACGGCTACGCCACGATCGTCCCCGCGGTCGATCTCACCAGCATCGACGATGTGTTCGTCGTCATCAGCGGCAGCAAATGATCTTCTTCGCCATCCTCCTTTTGAGCATGTTCGTCGCGGTCATCGCGCAGCATTTCATCGGGCCGCTCCCGGTCATCCACGCGCGCGTGCTGCTCATGCCGATCATCATGTTCTACGGCTCCCTCGCGCTGCCGATGTATGGAATGCTCGCGATCACTTTTATCGGCGGGCTCATGTGGGATGCGCTGAACACGCAGCAAATCGACGGGGCCGTTGAAATTTCCGCCGGCTGGTCCATCGTCCTCTTCGCCGCACTCGGCGCGATTATGAATGGATTCCGTCCCATGTTCCTGCGCGGTCGCTGGGAAATTCACTGCCTGCTCACGGGCTTCTGCACTTCCGCGTTCGTGCTCGCGGAATATCTGATGATTACGATCCGGCGGCAGCCGGTGCATTTTGTTTTTAACGACGAAGTCTGGTGGCGCATCGGCGGCGCGGGGCTCGTCGCGGCGTTTCTCTCGCCGCTGATTTTCTTCCTGTTCAACTATATCGCCGCGCTCACCGGCTACGATCCGCAGCCCGAGCGCGTGGAACCGAAATCCTGAACCATGGCCGCGCCCACCCAGCAGCTCCGCCGCGGTCCACGAGTCGAGTGGCGCATCTTTTTCCTCGCCGTGATGATGCTCTCCGGCCTCGGCGTACTCGTCGGCAAGCTCTGGTGGGAGCAAGTCGCGCGCGGTGAGGCGTGGAAGAAAAAAATCGCAAGCCGCTCGCTGGTCACCGTGCGCGTCCCGTCGGTGCGCGGGGAGATTCGCGACCGCAACGGCATCAAGCTCGTGACCAATCGCGCGAGCTATGAAGTGGATTTTTACCTGCCCGCGATGGTGAAGGGATTCAAGGATCAGAACAAGTGGGTGCCCGTCACGAAATACAAGGCGCCTGTGCGCCAGATGCTCACCGAGAAAAACGAGGCCGACGTGGTGCAGATCGTGAACACGAGCATCATCCCGCGCCTTGAGGAACTCGAACTCGCGAAGGATTACAACTCGGAGCGGCTGCAAAAACATTACCGCAACGACACCGAGGTTCCCTTCACCTACCTCGAGGAAATCAACTTCGACACCGTCGCGAAATTCGCCGAGCACGATGTCGGTCTGCCCGGCGTCGAACTCGCGATCCGCCCCGTGCGCGAGTACCGCTACAAGGCGCTCGCCGCGCATTTGCTCGGCTACGTCGGCGCGCCCAACGACATCGACAAGCTGCCCGACGTGAACAACTACACGTTTTACCAGCCCGACGTGGAGGGGAAGTCGCAGGTGGAACTCGTGCATGACAAATGGATTCGCGGGACGCCCGGCGTGCGCGTGCTCCAGCGCAGCGTGAAAGGCGTCATCGAGGGCGAGATCGAAAACATCCCGCCCAAACCGGGCAACAACATCTACCTCACCATCGACGCGCGCATTCAATACATCGCCGAACGCGCGCTCCGCGACGCGGGCATCGGGCGCGGCGCGGCGGTCGTGGTCGATCCGAACAACGGCGAGATTCTCGCGATGGCCTCGGTGCCGAGCTACGACCCGAACACTTTCATCCCCAGTATCTCGAAAAAAGACTGGGAGGCGCTCAACGACGACGACACCGATCCGCTCACGAACCGCGCCATCCAAGGCTACGCGCCCGGCTCCACTTTCAAGACCGTCACCGCCCTCGCCGGCCTGCGCGCCGGCATCGACCCGAAGACCCAGTTCAACTGCGGCGGCGGCTACCAGTACGGCGGCAAATTCATGATGTGCTGGGTGACGGCGCAGCACATGTCCCCGCACGGCAGCCTCAATCTCCCCGACGCGCTCAAGAATTCCTGCAATTCCTTTTTCTACCAGTGGGGCAACAAGGCGAAGATCGAGAACATCCTCGCCATCGCCGATTCGCTCGGGCTCGGGCAGTTGACCGGCGTGCCGCTCAGCGGCGAAAGCAGCGGCCTCATTCCCGGCCCGAAGTGGCTCGCGCAGACGAGCCCGAACGAGCGCTGGTCCGAGGGCTACACCGCGAACGTCTCCATCGGCCAGGGTGCGGTCGAAGCCTCTCCGCTGCAAATGGCGATGGTCGTCTCGACGATCGCGAACCGCGGCATTTCCTACTATCCCAAGCTCGTCCACCGCGTGCTCACGCCGGAAGGCGACGACGCGAAGGATGAGAACGGCAACCTCGTCATGCCGCACGAGTCGAAGATTCGCGACGACCTTCACAAAGCCGGGATCACCGACCAGCAAATCGAACTCGTGCGCGAAGGCATGAAGCGCGTCGTCGCCAGCGGCACGGGAAAAAAGGCGCAGATCAAGGGAATCACCGTCGCGGGGAAGACGGGCACCGCCCAATTCTGGCGGCTGGAAAAGGAGAACGGCAAGATGGTGAAGATCAAGGACAACCACACCTGGTTCATCACCTTCGCGCCGTACGAGCAGCCGAAATACGCGGTCTGCATTTTCGTGCAGGGCGCGAAATCCGGCGGCGGCGTCTCCGCGCCCGTCGCGCAAAAAATCATGGAGGAAAGCCTCGCGCTCGAGAAGGGATTCGACCCCGGCCTCCAGCCGCTCGAACCCGCGCGCGGCAGCTTCCGCCCGATCGAAATGGTCGATTACAAAAAGAGCGTTGTGCCCACCGACCAGAAGCCCGAGGAGGAAGCGCCGCCCGAGGCCACGGAAATTTCCGAAAAGAAACTCGAGAAGCAGAAGATGGCTCGCCCCGACATCCGCCCCGAGGCGGACTCCGGCGGGCGCATCGCCAAACGCGCGACCCTCGCGCAGCCGCCGCCCGCCGAGAAGCGTAGTTTCTTCCAGCGATTCTTCGGCCTCAAACCCAAAGACCCACCACCTTCCAACGGCCCGCTCAAACCATTCCGTCCGGGCGGACGTTGATCTCCACCACGCAAGTGCTCAGCAAACTCTACCCAAAAATCCTCTCCATGACCGAACGTGTAAAACGTGTCCTCGGCCTCGCGCCCAGGCAGACAGGCAACAAAATCGTCATCAACTGCGAGAAGCTCGAACGTCGTGTCGCGCTCCTCGAAAACGGGCAGCTCGAAGAATACAGCATCGAGCGGCAGACCGATCGCAACATCGTCGGCAGCATTTTCAAAGGCCGCGTGAAAAACATCGAGCACGCCCTCAAGGCCATGTTCGTCGATATCGGCTTTGAGAAAAACGCGTTCCTCCATTTCTGGGACGCGCTGCCCGCCGCGCTCGACAGCGGCATCGAGGAAGTCGAACGCACCGGCGCCAGGAAGCAGGCGAAACGCATCACCGCCAAGGACATCCCGAGCATCTACCCCGTCGGCAGCGAAGTGCTCGTGCAAGTCACCAAAGGCCCGATCAGCACCAAAGGCCCGCGCATCACCACGAATCTCAGCCTCGCCGGGCGCTATCTCGTGCTCATGCCCTACAGCGACCAGAGCGGCATTTCGCGCAAGATCGAGAGCCCGAAAGAGCGCGAGCGCCTCCGCAAAATCCTCAAGAACCTCGACATCCCCGAAGGCATGGGCCTCATCGTCCGCACCGTCGGCGAGGGCCAGCGCGAGCGATACTTCGTGCGCGACATCGGCCTGCTCGTCGAGCAATGGCGCGCGATCGAAGCCGCGATGAAAGAAAAGCCCGCGCCGAATTGCGTCTTCGCCGAGCCCGACCTCATCGAGCGCACCGTCCGCGATTTTTTGACGGACGAAATCGACGCAGTCCTCTGCGACGACGAAGCCGCCGTCAAACGCATGATCGACCTCGTCGGCCAAATCTCACGCCGCTCGACGAGCCGCATCCAGCACTACAGCGGCGCGCAGCCCATCTTCGAAAGCTTCGGCGTGCAAAAGCAAATCGACGACGCCTTCCACCGCCAGGTCTGGCTCAAATGCGGCGGCTACATCGTCATCGACGAAACCGAGGCGCTCATCGCCATCGACGTGAACACCGGACGCAACAAAGGCGGCAAGGATGTGGAGAAAACGATCCTGCAAACCAACATGGAAGCCGTCGATGAAATGGCCCGCCAGATGCGCCTGCGCAACATCGGCGGACTCATCATCGGCGACTTCATCGACATGAAATCGCGCAAGGACCAGCAGGCCGTCTATAACCGCATGAAGGACCGCCTCCGCCGCGACAAGGCGAAGACGCACGTCATCCCCATTTCCCCGCTCGGCCTCATGGAAATGACGCGCCAGCGCGCGCAGGAATCCATCAGCGGCAGCGTGTACGAGCCCTGCCCGTACTGCTACGGACGCGGAAAAATCAAAAGCGCCATGACCATGAGCGTCGAGCTCCAGCGCGAGCTGCACCAGGTCATGCGCAAGTATCCCGACATCCACGAGGTCAAGATCATCATCCACCCCACCGTCCTCGAGCGCCTCCGCTCCGAAGACGAGGAACTTCTCGTCGAAATCGAGCGCAAATATGCCGGACGCCTCTCCTTCCGCAGCGACCCCACCTCGCACCAGGAAAAATTCATCATCACCGACGCGAACACCAACGCGGAGTTGAAGGCTTAGTCTCATCCCGCGCCGCACATCTTTCTCGCACATGCTGGCTTTGCCAGCCCAGCGTCGCTACAAACCGCCCAATGCACCGCTGGCTTCTCCTCGCATTCGTCCCGTTCGTCGCCTTCGTCCCACGAAGTCTCCCGGCGGCGGAGAAGCCGAACATTGTTGTGGTCCTCGCCGATCAGTGGCGCGCGCAGGCGTTTGGGTTTGCGGGCGATCCGAATGTGAAGACGCCGAACTTCGACCGGCTCGCGGGCGAGAGCGTGCGCTTGGTGAACGCGGTCGCGGGGCTGCCCGTGTGCTCGCCCACGCGCGCGTCGCTGCTCACCGGGCAGCGGCCTTTGACGCACGGCGTTTTCCTGAATGACGTCCCCCTCAGCCCCGACGCGGTCACGTTTCCCAAAGTGCTGAAGGCGGCGGGCTACGAGACGGGGGCGATCGGGAAGTGGCACATCGACGGGCATGGCCGCTCGAATTTCATCCCGCGCGAGCGGCGGCAGGGTTTCGATTATTGGAAGGTGCTCGAATGCACGCACAATTACACCAACTCGATCTTCTACGGCGACACTGCGGAGAAG
>JAYVRQ010000635.1:0-12306 GCA_043776145.1 Chthoniobacteraceae bacterium | reverse complement strand
AGCGGCGCGAACTTGTGCGGCGAGAGCGAATGCACCGGCACGCCGAGCGCGCGAAAGCGTTCCCAATAAATCCCGCGCCCGTGCATCGCCGCCACTTCGATCTCGAAGCGCGAGCGATCCGCGCACGCGACGAGATTGACCAGCGCCTCCTGCGCGCCGCCGAGGTCGAAGCTGTCGATGACGTGGAGGATTCGTTTCGGTTCGGGCATTCGCGAAGAACGAGCCTAGGGAACCGCGTCGCCTGGAGCAACGATGCGCAGCGCAAGACTGCGCCCGGTCTCGCGGATCAGCGTTCGTCTTCGAACCAACTAACGATTTTGAAATCCGCGATCAGGCCGGAGCGGGCCAGACTTTCGTCGTAATGAATGCTTTGCACTCCGGTCATGTTGATCGTCTTGCCGACGAACGCGCCGTAAATGGAGTCCGTGGAGCCGCCGCCTTTGAGTTCCACAGCGTAGCTCGGCGCACAGACGGCCCCGCTGAATCCACCGTTGCCAGCGATCTTGATCGTGCCGGGAAGCGGCGTTGCGCCGTTGGTGCTCGGCGGCGGATCGACGCCGTAAATTTGCAGGTGCAGCGGGGAATTCGGATTGACGAATCCATTCCCGGCGATGGTGGCATTTCCCTCGACAAAGATGCGCGCGTAAACGCCGGGATCGAGGCGGATGGCCGATTGCGCGCCGGTGACGCTGATGTTCCCCGTGACGACGATCTGGATGTAAGTCGGGCTGCCATCGGGAGCGCCCTGGATGCGGAGGACTTCGGTGCCGGAAAGGTCGAGCGTCGAAAGCTGGTAATTGCTCGGCTGATTTGGAAGGGCAGTGAAGGTGGCGTTGCCGCGCACATACGCCGGTGTGCCGGCGTCGGCGAGTGTGCCGGGGCGGCGGATGGCGAAGACGCTTTGGTAAAAATCGTCGCGGATTTCGCCGGTGACGTTCTGGCTGTCGAAGACCGTGCCGCCGTTGGTCATCGCGGTGCCGTAAATGTGCGCCTGGCCGGCATGGATCGCTTCCCCATTGGTCGCGATGTCGCCGTGCTGCTGGCGTTTGGCGGGATCGTAGAGGCCGTTGGTGGATTTGGCGGGATCGAGCGAGTCGTAGCTATCGACCACGATGTTGTGGTCTGTGAGATCGATCTCGTCGATGGCGAGCAGCGCGAGGCGGAAAGCTCCCACCGGCTTGGCGATCGCTTCGACCAGCCGCGTGCTCTGCGGGCCGGCCACGGGCTGGCCAGTGCGCCGGTCGCTCACCAGACTGAATTTGCGCAGCACGTTATCGGCTTTGTCGCCAGTCACCACGCGCCCGCCGGGAATATCCGCGGCCCCGAGCGAGCGAATCCGATACCACTGTTCGCCGGTGCTGTCTTTGAGGCAGGCCGGCATGTCCACGACGATTTCCGCCCAGGATCGCTGACCGCCTTCACCGTTTCGCGAAAAAGCCGGCGCTTTGAGCGAATAGCTCCGCACCGCGGTGCTGGCGCTCGGTGTCCAGCCGACCCAGGCGGACGCTGGATCGGAGAGCGTTTTGCGAATCGCCTCCATGCCGCTCTCGACGCCGCCCTCCGCGGACAAGAGCGCCTGATCCCAACTCGCCGCCTGATGGACGGCGCGAAATTTGGATTGCACTACCATGAAGGTCGCGCTGCCGATTCCCGCGATGACCAGGGCGCAAGACAGCGCCATCATCAAAGCCGAGCCTCGCCGGCTGAAATCACATTTTCTCATAGTGTTAATGGCGTTTGTTGCGAAGCAGTGTGGTTGCGTAAACGGCGGAGCCAGCGCGCAGGGCGCTGACGTTGCCGGGATTGATTTGAAATTTCGGAATGAACGAGATCGAAACGCCCACGGATTGTTTTCCGTCGTCCGTAAAATCGGGGGCAAAATCCTGCACGTCGGTCGCGAGCGCCGTGGCGACTTCGCTTTCCACCGGAGTTCCGCCGCTTCTGCGGATGCGTTTCACGCTGCGGAAGACGGTGGAGCCGTTTTTGTAAAAGCGGATCGTGACGGGTTCCGGCACGGCCAGCGACGGATCGCCGTACTCGATGGCGTCGTTCTTGATGCGCGGGTCGCGCGGCTTGTTGGTGTCGTCGTAATAGTCCGGGATCGTCAGCGTCAGACGCTCGCTGCCTCCAAAGGTGTCCACGTTCACCGTCGCGGCGCGCCGCAGATCGCGCGCGATGTAGTTGAGCAGCCGGGTCTGTTCGAGCTGGCTTTTGGCATGGTGTTGAGAGGCGCGGAAGCTGCGTTGCAAAGTCGAGATGCCGGTGAGCATCACTGCGGCCAGCACGCTCGTGACGGCAGTCGCGACGAGGACTTCCGAAAGCGTGGTTCCCCGCGCGGTGGAACGGAGTGATGGAAAAGGAAAGCGGCTCATTTTGTTCCCGTTACACCGCCGACATTTCCGCGGCCATTTCCGTTGCCATTCCCAGAGTTGCCGTTTCCCGAAGTCGGAGGAGTGACGGGTGGAGTGGTTGTCGGGGGCGGAGTGGTGGTCGTTGGGTCGGTCCAAGTTCCTCCGCCCACCGGCCCCATCGCCGGGAGATTGAAGCGGCTGATGCCGCCATTCGAGATGATCGTGGAAAGCTCCCGCAGATGTGGACGATTGCCGTTACTGCCGCCCCAGCTCATCTGGACATCGACTTTGAGCAGACGCTCGTCGCCGATCCCCGCACCGGCATTGAGCACTTGCGCGGCGGATTTCGGCGTTTTCGTAACGCTCAAAATCGGACCCGGGCTGGACGGCGATCTCTCGGGCCAGACTTTGAGAGTGATCGTTTCGCGGTAATTCTCCAGCGGGGCGATGGAACGCGGCAAACTCGCAAACAATGTTTGCGAGAGGTAAGTCGAGTCGGTGATCTGCCGCCAGGTCGCGGTTCGGATTTGTTCGATGCGTTCTTGCAGCGAATGGGAGGCCGCGCTGGCCTCGCGGGTTGCCTTGACCAGGCGCAATTGCTGGGTGTTGACCGACATCGCGCCGCCGATGGCAATCGCGCCAATGGCGAGCGCGGCCATCGTTTCGACTAATGTGAAAGCTGCAATTGAGGCGCGTTGTGGAATAAATGCTGCATTACTCATATTGTCATTACTATGGAAAATATATTAACCGGCAAGGTGCGCTCTGCCCGAATTACTTGTAGGAAGATTGGACAATCGGGCATCGGCCACCGTCTCGTAACAGGGTATTTTCTCAAATTTGAACTACCGACGATTGAGGATTGCAGCCCGGCAAATTCGTTTTTTTCCAGACACCATGCGCTTCGCGTTTTGCGCTGACCCGAGCGAGCGCCCATTGTAAGAGCCACTTATGTCAGCCCAGACTTTCCACTCCACTCCCAAAAAATCCGCAAAAAAACCCGAAGGCGGACCGAAGCGAATTTTGCTGCTCGATGACGATACCGAGCTGGCTCATTCACTGAAGCAATTGCTGGAATCGCACAGCTTTGTGATTTCCACGGAATGCTCGTCGGCCCTGGCGGCGGCGGGGTTTCCGTTGAAAGCCTCCGGCGATCTCGTGGTCACGGCCGTGAGCAGCGGAATCGAGGGACTGAACGAAGTGATGAAAGTCGATTTCGACGTCATCCTTTGCGACATGATGATGCCGCGCATGGCGGGCGACATGTTTTACATCGCCGTGGGTAAAATGAAGCCCCATCTCTGCGAGCGGTTTCTTTTCATCACCGGCCACGGAAAGGACGCGAAAATCAACGAGTTCCTCAAAAAAACGGGCAGGCTCGTGCTCTTCAAACCGGTGCCGATCCATGATTTGATCACCGCCATTTCTTTCATGCTGAAACAGGCGCGATCCGGCTCGTAGCAGTCGGCGCGAAATCCGAAAGACGGAAGCAAATCAGGGGCGCTGCCACTTCATAAAAAGCCAGTAACTCCAAAGGAAGAGACGGTGATCGGCGCGACCGGCGCGGTGCTCGTTCGCTTTGCGCGTGATGAATGCGGGGGCGAGCAGCGGGACGGCGCTGTCTGAAGGATCGAGTTGGAACTTTCCTTCGCCGAGCCAGCGACCGATGGGCATTCCAAAACCCTTCTTGGAACGGTCGATGATTTCGCGCGTCGGCAGCAGCCGCAAAAAATTCCACACGCAGAGCGGCGCGAGCTTGTGCGGCGACAGCGACTGCACCGGCACGCTGAGCGCGCGAAAGCGTTCCCAATACACCCCGCGCCCGTGCATCGCCGCGACCTCCGGCTCGAAGCGCGAGCGATCCGCGCACGCGACGAGATTCATCAGCGCCTCCTGCGCGCCGCCGAGGTCGAAGTTGTCGATGACATGGAGAATTCTTTTCGGCTCTGGCATTCGCAAAAGCCGACACTATGAAGTGCTGTCGCGCGGAGCAACGACGCGCATTGCGACGCATTTCCGACACGGCGCCCGCCACTATCCTCGATTTGAAAACGACGCTCCCAACCCTTTCCTCCGTTGACAACCGACCAAGCCCTGAATCGGATTCAAAACGCAAAATTTTCCACCCCGAACTTTAGCAGACCACTGATGAGTAACTCTCGCATGTTAGACGGCATTCGATGCCAGCTACCCTGGCTGAGGGTTGGCGCACTGGCATTGATGGTCGTTTCCCTGCCTGCCTTCATCGGCCAGGGAAGCCTGACTCGGCGGAAGTTTGACCCTGGCCCCCGCGAAACACTCGCCCGCCAGCAGCCGCCGGCTCTCCTGATCGGCGACTCCATGCTCGACACCCGCATCGACGAAAAACTCCTCCGGCGGATCTCCGGCAGCCATTGGGAAAAAATGGCATGGCCCGGTTCCGGTTCCGCCGTCTGGCATTTGATTTTGAAAAACCACGTCGCACCGCAAGTCCAGCCGCCTCGGGTGGTCGTCATTTTCTTTCGTGACATGCAGCTCACCCTTGCGGATTACCACACCCAGGGCCGTTACCGTCCGCGGCTGGAAGCCCTGATGGAAGGACCCGAGATGGAACTCGAAAGCACCTTGCAAACGCTCCAAGGAAACCCCGTGGAAACGCTGGCCGGTTTTTCCCTGAAACTTTTCCCCCTCCAAAGCCATCAATTGGAATGGCAGGAAAAAATTCACACCAAAGCTCTCGTCCTGACCACCGCACCGGCGCGGCGTTCAGCGGTGAAAAAGGAAGTGGATCGCATTTTCAGCGCCCGGTATTTGCGCGAGGATGCCGGGGTTTTCGCTGAAGGCGACGATGGCGGCATGACGGGATTGAATCCATCGGATCACGTTTTTGAGGAGGCGCTGCCGCAATCCCTTCTCCCGGCGATGCTGCAGGTATCTGCGCGAAGAAATATCCGGCTGGTTTTTTTTTGCGTGAAGCGCTGCCCTCCACCGGGGAAGGATGTCGCATCCGAACCGGCCTATCTCACGACATATCACACTCTACTCCAAGCCTATCTCCAACAGGCTGGAGCCATCCTTCTCGATGAAACCTGGGATACCGCCATCGACAGAAGTTTCTACAACAACGACGATCATGTCCGGGAGGCAAAAATGCCGGCCTATACCAGTCATTTCTGGCAAAAATACGGTCCGCTCCTGCCAGTGGAGGCTTCTTCCTCGGCGCCCGCGCCATGATTTTTCACTGTCTGGAATACGTCGTATTCCTGCTGCTGGTCCTGGCGATTTATTGGAGCTTTCCGCACACTGTGCGGAAACTTTTTCTAATTGGCGCAAGCTACTATTTTTATGGCTGCGTCCATCCTTGGTTTCTCCTGCCGTTCCTCGCGACCACGCTGATCGACTACAGCCTGGCACGGGCGATCGGGGGGCAGCCTGAGCAGGGTCGATGGTATCTTGCCTTGAGCATTGTCAGCAACCTGACCCTGCTGGGTGTCTTCAAATACTATAACTTCTTCGCCGAAAACGTCGCCGCGCTGCTAACCGCCCTTCATTTGCCTGCATCCCTGCCAGTACTCCAGGTGGTACTGCCCGCCGGGATTTCCTTCTACACGTTCCAAAGTATTGGCTACGTCGCCGATGTCTGGCGGCGTGAGATTCCCGCCTGTCGCAATCTTCTGGATTTCGCAGTCTTCGTCTCCTTTTTTCCACAACTGGTGGCCGGGCCGATCATGCGGGCCGCAGACATGCTGGAGCAAGTGCGACAGCCGCGCACCCTCGATCCGGCAAGGATGCAAAGCGCGTTGTTTTTGCTGCTCTGGGGTTTTTTCAAAAAACTCGTCGTCGCCGATAACGTGGCAATCATCGCCAACAAGGTCTTTGCCTTGCGCGATCCGGATTTTCCACTTCTCTGGGTGGGTGTGCTGGCCTTTACGATTCAGATTTACGCGGACTTTTCGGCCTATACAGATATCGCACGCGGCTCGGCACGGCTGCTGGGTTTTGAACTGGTCCGCAATTTCGACGATCCCTATCTGGCTTCATCCCCGGCGGATTTCTGGCGGCGCTGGCACATCTCGCTATCAAGCTGGATACGCGACTATGTTTATATCCCTCTTGGCGGTTCGCGCGTTTCGCCCGCTCGCGCGGCGGGAAATATATTGGTGGTTTTTTTCCTGACGGGGCTCTGGCATGGAGCCTCCTGGAATTACGTACTCTGGGGAGTCTGGCACGGAATGCTTGTCCTGATCTATCGTCTGGCTGGGAAGAGGATTCCGGCATCAGCGCAGACTTGGCCGGGCGCGCACATTGCGAGGATTTGTGGGATGTTTGTCCTAACCCTCATCGGGTGGCTGATTTTTCGGGAAAAGAACATTCATCAACTTTGGCATGATCTTACCCTTTCGCCCGGGACCACGACCGTCATCGACTGGCAGGTGGCGGCCTATCTGGGCATGGTGGTGCTGCTTTATGCACTGCCCCTGCTTCTGCACAGCTTGATGCGCAGACTGAAAACTTCTCAGATTGGGAAGGCTGGTTTCGGCGGGTGGCAGTTTGCCGGGCAGGCCTTGCTGGGAGCGTTGTTATTCACCGGCATTCTCATCCTCCGCAGCACGGTCTCCGCCGATTTTATCTATTTTCAGTTTTAGGCTTCTTTGCAAGATAACGAAAGTTAGGTTTGGTTGAAGCTGCGTCACCTCTGGCACCAGCGCGCGAACAGCCAGTAACTCCACAGGAAAAGGCGATGGTCCGCTCGGTGCTCGTGGTGTTCGGTGGATTTGCGCGTGATGAACGCGGAGTCGAGCAGCGGAGAGGTCTTTGCGGAGTCGATGGGGAATTTGCCTTCGCCGAGCCAACGGCCGATGGGCATTCCGAAACCTTTCTTTGGGCGGTCGATAATTTCCTTCGGCAGCAGCGGGGCGAGCGCGCGTTTCAAAATCCATTTCGTCTGGCCGTCGCGGAGTTTGAGCTGCCACGGGATGCGGCGGGCGAGATCGACGACTTCGAGGTCGAGGAAGGGCGAGCGCGCTTCGAGCGAGGTCATCATGCTGGCGCGATCGACTTTCGCGAGGATGCCGTCCTGCAAATAAAGGTTTGTCCAGAATTGCAGCGCGCGATCGACGATGCCGGACTGCGCACAGCGATCCCACGCGGCGATGGCTTCGCTGTAGAGGTCTTCGATGGGTGTGGGCTCGCGGAAAAGCGCGTCGATGTCGCGCGGTTCGAGGGCGCTCATCCAGACGGCGTTCCAGAGCGTCGGCGGGAAACTGAGTCCCAAGAGCGTGCGCTTAATTTTGAAATCGAGGCTGATGTTTTCGTGGGAAACGGGAAGGCGCGCGGCGAGATGCCGGATGCCGGCGTGGATGGGTTTCGGGACGAGTTTCGCGTAAAGCTCGGCCTTGCGCAGCGCGCGAAAGGGATCGTACCCGGCAAAGAGTTCATCTCCGCCATCGCCGCCGAGCGCGACGGTGACGTGCTGGCGGGTGAAGCGCGAGAGCAAGTAGGTCGGAAGCAGCGAGCCGTCGCCGAGAGGTTCGTCGAGACGTCTGGCGAGGTTGGTGGCGAGCGCGGCGGATTTGTCGAGGTCGAGGATTTCTTCGTGGTGCCGCGCGCCGATTTCTTTCGCGACGAGGCGGGCGTAGCTGGATTCGTCGAAGCTCGGTTCGTTGAAGCCGATGCTGAAGGTGTTGAGTTGACCGGCGGGGACGTGTTTCGCCGCGAGCGCGGCGATGGCGGCGGAGTCTATCCCGCCGCTGAGGAAGACGCCGAGCGGCACGTCGGACATGAGGCGGCGCTTCACCGCGCGGTCGAGGGTCGCGCGGATTTCCTCACTTCGCGTCTCCACACTTTTTCGTTCGTCCGGCTCCAATACGAATTCCCACCAGCGCGAAACTTTCAACGAACGATCCGCCAGTTCGTACGCGAACGAATGTCCGCCCGGCAGCTTCAACACGCGCTCGTAGATGCTGCGCGGCGCGGGGACGTAGCAGTACGCGAAGTATTTTTTCAGCGAGAGCGCGTCGATGCTGCGCGGGCAGCTCGGATGCTGGAGCAGCGCGGGCAGTTCGCTCGCGAAACCGAAGGTGTCGCCTTCGTGAAAATAATAGAGCGGCTTTTTTCCAAAGCGGTCGCGGCTGCCGAAAAGTCGGCGGCGTTCCCGATCGTAAATGACGAAAGCCCACATGCCATTGAGCCGCTCGACAAAGCCGTCGCCCCACTCGCGGTAGCCGTGCAGCAACACCTCGGTGTCCGAGTGATCGCTCGTAAATTTGCACCCGCGTCCGACGAGTTCCGCGCGCAGTTCGGCGTGGTTGTAAATCTCGCCGTTGAAGACGACGCCGAGCATTCCATCAGCGGTCCACATCGGCTGCGCGCCGCCGGCGAGGTCGATGATCGAGAGGCGGCGGTGGCCAAGAAAAACGTCCGCGCTTTCATCCGACCAATGTCCCTCGGCGTCCGGGCCGCGATGGCGAATGGCGTCGGTCATCCGGCGCAGAACGCCCGCGTCGCCGCGCCCTACGAAGCCTGCTATTCCGCACATGGCAGCAATTTCACGAGGCGACGTTTCTCGTCGCCCTCACGAGATAGACGCTCTTCCCCTGCGACTCGTAAAACGTCCGCACGATCATCTCCGCGAGCAGGCCCATAAGGATGCACATGAGGCCCGTCATCGCGGTGAGCACGGCGATCAGTAGCAACGGGTTTTTGATGAAGGATTCGCCTTCGCCGAATTTCCGCCACAGCGCGTAGAGGCCGCTGGCGAAACTGATGATGAGCGAGCCGAGGCCGACTGCGCCGAAGAGGTACATCGGCTTTTGCTGAAAGCGGTCGAGGAACTTCACCGTGATGAGATCGGCGAGCACTTTCAGCACGCGCTCGAGGCCGTACTTCGACTGGCCGCTCCCGCGCGCGTAGTGGCGCACGACGACTTCGGTGATGCGCGCGCCGTGCCAGCCGGCATAGACGGGGAGGAAGCGGTGCATCTCGCCGTAGAGCCGCACGCCTTCGACGACTTCGCGCCGGTATGCCTTCAGCGAGCAGCCGAAATCGTGCAGCCGCACGCCGCTCACGAACGAGATCAGTTGGTTCGCGAGGATGCTCGGGAGATTGCGCTGGAGCGCGTCGTCCTGGCGATCCTTGCGCCAGCCGCTCACGACATCGAAGCCTTCGTCGAGCTTCGCGAGCAGCAGGGGAATGTCGGCGGGATCGTTTTGCAGGTCGCCATCCATCGGGATGATGATGTCGCCTTTCGCGAAATCGAAGCCGGCCATCATCGCGGCGGTCTGGCCGAAGTTGCGGCGGAAGTGGATGACTTTCACGCGCGGGTCTGCGGCGGCGATTTTGTCGAGCAAGTCTTCGGAGTCGTCGGTCGAGCCGTCGTTGACGAGGACGAGTTCCCACGGCCGCCCGATTTTTTCGAGCGCGGTGCGGACGCGCTGGTGGAGTTCGGGGATCGAGCCGGCTTCGTTGCAGATCGGGACGGTGACGGAAATCATCAAGAGCCGCGAGGCTACAGGCCCGCCGGCTCTTGCGTCCATGCGAGATCCGTTTCGTATCCCGCGTCGATGAGCAGCCGGCCAAACTGTTCGGAAAATCGCGCGCGGATTTTCGGCGTGAAATGTTTGCGCCAATCCACCGCGCCGGTTTTGCGTCCGCGCTCGAGCGGCGCGCAGCCGACGGCGCGGGTGAGCGCGCGCTCGGAGACGGGAAGCGCGAGCCGTCCGATGAGAGTATCGCGCATCAGCTCGAAACCATTTTCGCGCAGGTCTTCGTAATGCAGGACGATCTCGCCCTGCTTCAACCACGACGCCTGGATCGCGGCGATGTCCGCGACGCGGGCGTCGAGGAGGTGCAGCATTCCCGCCTCCTCATCGCGTTCGTTGAGCGCCTCGCGCAACTCGTTCCCGCGGCTCTGGCCCTCGGAGGGCGGCGACATTTTCAGGCTGAAATAAAGCGCCGCCAGCGTGTCGCGCAGATCGCGGATGACGATGAAGCGTTTGCAGCCATCGAGTTCGCGATGCGCGAGGACTTGTTCGCGCGTCACAAACATCGACGGGTACACGCGGCCCGTTTCAAAAACATGCTGCGCGAGATCGCCGCCCGTGGCCTCGGCGACGCCGCGCCCGCGCTTGGTCACGCTTTCGCCGAAGAGTTCGTGCAGCACGACCGTCACCCATGTCGAGCCCGCCTTCGGGTGCGTGATGTGCATGAGCGTCGGCACTGCGGATTTTTCAGTCAGCCGTTTGAGCAGTCGGGAGAACATGTGCGGTTTTGTAACGCGAATGTCACCGGCCTGACAAGCCGCGCGCGTCGAATCCTTGCCTCGCGGGAACCGCCATGAGAGCGTCGCCGCCGCCCATGCCCTCGCGTTCCTGCGTTTTCATTTTCCCATCGTGACAACGCTGCCCGCTGACAAAATCGAATGGATGCGCGAGCGGCTCACGGATCGCATGGGGCGCGTGTTTCGTTTCGAGGACGGCGTGTATCGCGCGGTTTATCCGGCGCAGGTCGAGCATGTGCGCGGGTTGTTTGCGCGGGGGATTGTAGGCGAACTCGCGGAGCGCGGGCTGCTGATTGAAAGCGAGATTTCCGATCTGCATGTCGAAGGATTCGGACTCATGATCCGGCACGCGACGCTTCCCTTTGCGACGAAGCCCTTCGAGTGGCCGCGGCAGTTTCTGCGCGAGGCGGCGCTGTGCGTTTTGGATTTGAATCTCGCGCTGCTTCCGCATGGGCTCGCGACGGTCGATGGGCACGGGGGGAACATCGCGCAGGGCAGGGGATGCGCGCCGGTCTGGGTCGATTTCGGCTCGCTGCTTCCGATCGAGGCGGGCGGTGCGGCGGTGGAGGAATTCCGGCGTTTTTTTACGCGTCCATTGCGGATGCTGGAGTGCGCGCCGAGTGCGGCGGGGTTTGTGCGGCAGTGTCTTCGCGCGGGCGGCATCGAGGCGGAGGCGGAGGCGGAGTTGCGGCATCCGCGCTGGAGTCCGCTGCGCTGGCGTCATCGGCTGACGGCTGAGTTGGAGCGGCGTTTGGGATTCGATCGCGCGGCGATTTTGCACGCGGAGCGGGAGCGGATCGCGCGGCTCCGGCTCGCTCCGCCGCGCACGCCGTGGGGGCCGTACCAGCGCGATGAACTCCCGCTTTTTCCCCCAACATACGACGACCTCGAAGCGGACCCGCGCCGCCGCGCGATCTTCCAAATCCTGCGCGAAGCCGCGCCGCGCCGCGTGATCGACCTCGCCGCGAACGCTGGATTCTTCGGCTTCTTCGCGGCGCGGCTGGGTGCCGATGTGCTGGCGCTCGATTTCGATGAAGTCGCCGTCGGGCATTGCTACGAGACCGCGCGGGAAAAGGCGCGCGATGTTTCGATCGCCTGCGCGGTCGCGGATGTGATGGAGCCGCCGCCCGTGGCACGCACTGCGGACTTCGTGCTGGCGCTCGCGCTCACGCATCATCTCGCGCTCGGCCAGCGATACACGTTCGCCGCCATCGCCGCGACGCTCGCGCGTTTCACGACCGATGCACTGCTCGTCGAATTCATGCCGAACGGCCTCGGCGGCACGCGCCCGCTGCCCGATCCGCTGCCGGAGTGGTACCGGCTCGATGAATTCCTGCGCGCGCTCGAACCGCACTTTGCGAAAGTCAGCGCCGTCGATTATCCCGTCGATCCCGCGCGCAATCGCCGCGTCCTCATTCACGCGCAGAGCCGGAGAGAAACGGTAGGTAACTGACGACCAGCGATTCCGCCAGCCACACGGGCGAGAAGGGCCAGCGGAAGGGCGAATGCCGGAGCGCCACTCCCAGCGCGCGCCGCATCTCGGGCCACTCGCGGAGCGCGCGATGCAGCGCGGCGAGGCTGGCGCCGAAATGCGCGATTTGCGGGCGCGTGATGTCGCGGTGGCGTCCGGCGAAATGTGTTTCGAGTGCGCGATACACTTTCATCGTCGCGTCGAGGCAGTGGATGAGATGCCGCTGC
>JAYVRQ010000634.1:0-12307 GCA_043776145.1 Chthoniobacteraceae bacterium | reverse complement strand
GAGTCTGGCTTCATGCAAGACTTGATGACGCTGACGAAGGCCCGCCTCAGCCTGCTCGTCATCATCACCACCTTCGTCGGCTTTTGCATGGCCACGCGCGGCCCGCTCGAATGGCTGCCGCTCCTCAGCGCCACGCTCGGCACCGCGCTCGCCGCCGCCGCCGCTGCGGTGCTCAATCAATATTTGGAAAGCCACGTCGATCGGCTCATGGAGCGCACGCGCCACCGCCCACTCCCCGGCGGACGCATGAAGCCCGCGACCGCGCTCTGGCTTGGTATCGTGCTCGCCATAATGGGCATTGCGTGGCTCTGGTTCACCGCGAACGCGATGAGTGCCTATCTCGCCGCCGCCACCGTCGCCATCTACCTCTTTTTCTACACGCCGCTGAAACGCAAAACCTCCTTCTGCGTGACTATCGGAGCCGTCAGCGGAGCCATCCCGCCCGTTATCGGCTGGACTGCCGCGCGCGGCTCCCTCGATCCCGCCGCATGGATTCTCTTCGGCGTGCTCTTCACCTGGCAAATGCCGCACTTCCTCGCCATCGCGTGGATGTATCGCGACGAGTACGCGCAGGCCGGCTTCGTCATGCTCAAGCGCGACGACGTGAGCGGCTGCGCCACCGCGATGCAAAGCCTCCTCTTCACGCTCAGCCTCACCGCCGTCACGCTCGCGCCGTGGTTCACGGGAATGAACAACGCCATCTACTTCACCGGCGCGCTCATCCTCGACGCCGCGATGCTGTTCTTCGCCGCGCGCTTCCTCCTGCTGCGCAACCGCCCCAGCGCGCGCGCCCTCTTCTTCGCCTCGATCGCGTATCTCCCCTTCATCCTCGCGCTCATGGTTTTCACCAAGGCGTGAAAAAGTCTGTCTGCCTCGCAATCTTCGCCGTGCTCGTCGGCTGCTCGAAGCCGGAGCCGCTGAAGAAATTCTGGTCGATCCCCGACTTCAAACTCACCGAACGCAGCGGCGAGCCGTTCGACTCCGCATCGCTGAAAGGCAAAATCTGGGTCGCCGATTTTTTCTTCGCAAAATGTCCCGGCGTCTGCCCGATGCTGAACGCGCGCATGGCAGAAGTGCATCGGCAGTTCGCCGCCGAAGACAGCGTGCGCTACGTCTCGATCACCACCGATCCCGCGAACGACACCCCCGCCGCACTGCGCGATTACGCCGCGCGATTCAAAGCCGACGCGCGCTGGCTCTTCCTCACCGGCGACAAGCCCTACATCTGGAACCTCTGCCAGACCGGCTTCAAACTCTCCGTCGTCGAATCGCTCAAAACCGTCGAGCCCATCACCCACAGCTCGCGTCTCGTGCTCGTGGACAAGACCGGCACCGTCCGTGGGACGTATGAGGGAGTCGGCGAAGAAGGCCCCAAGCGGATCATCGAAGACATCCTCAGCCTGCTCGCGGAATGAATTCTCTTCCTCTTCATCCTTCCGAGCCGACGGTGGAAAGATGACGAAGATTAAGAGGAAGAGGAAGAACTGAATAAGATGAGCATTACCGACCTCCCCGCGATCAACGCGAGCCTCAACGCGCTCAGCACCGTCTTTATCGTCACCGGCCTCATCCTTATCAAAGCCGAGCGCAAACGCGCGCACATGATCTCGATGATCTGCGCGCTCGTCACCTCCACGCTCTTCCTCGCGTGCTACCTTACGTATCATTTCAACACCGCCGCCGTTACCATATTCACCCATACCGGCTGGCCGAAGGCGCTCTATTTTTTCATCCTCCTCACGCACATCCCGCTCGCCGCCGCGATCCTCCCGCTCGTGATCCTCACCGTCATCCCCGCCTTCCGCGCGCGCTACGACCGGCATCGCAAATGGGCGAAGATCACCTCCCCGCTTTGGCTCTACGTCTCCGTCACCGGCGTGCTCGTTTATCTCATGCTCTACGTGTGGTTCCCGCCGCACTGACGATTTGGAAAACACGCGGCGAAGCCGCCAAAAAAACTGTCATTTCGACCGAAGCGAAGGCGGGCCAGCGGGCGGAGCGTAGTAGAGAAACCTCTCACTTTTCTTCGCGCGGGCGAAGGCGATGCGAAGCCGAACGTGTTCACGCTCCGCACCTCCTTCGGTTGCCAAGGAAATGTAATACACATCGCATAAATAACATGACATAGTGTGTACGAGGGTAGCAAAGGGTGCGAATGCCTGGAAGAAACTCAAATTGAACAATCCCGAAGTGGCAGCGTGCATCGACGAGCGCCTCGTACGCGTGCCATTTCTCGGGATGCCAACATTCTCGCCGAGCGTGAAATCGTGCGCGAATTCCTGCAAGACGCCGCGCAACCGGCAGCCATCGCGAGTGAAATGCAGCGACTGCTCACCGCAAGACGCGGCTGCTGGCGGTGAAACTGGCGGCGCGCGGCGAAGCGACCGCCGCACAAATCGCCGATCGGTGCGGTATCGCGCGCGGCCATGTTTTCGTGTGGCTCGGGATCGTGCGCGAGCGCGGACTCGACGCGCTGCTCGCACGCGGCAGGCCTGGTCTGAAGGCGGGCACCTGCCAACAGGGTCAAGGCCACGGGTTTGCCAGCGGGCAGCAGGCCCGGCGCTTGTTACAGCAAGCGCACGGAGTCGAGCGGCCCTATGCGAGCGTGTGGAACTGGCTTAAAAAATTCGGCGGTGTTGCCGCGGGTGCCGCACCCGGCACTCCGGGAAAAAGCCGGGCGCGGAAGAAGCGTTCAAAGAGCCGCCCGGCGCAAAGCGCGAAAGCCTCGGGGTTGAGGCGGGGAGCCGGGTCAAGGCGCTCTGCGGTGGGGCGCAGTGTGGGTGATGGACGCGGCGCGCTGCGCCCAGTTGATCCCCCGGCAGATCCAAGACCCGTGGGACTATCTCCACGGGGCGCTCTCGCTCGGCGCGTGAACAGCGCACTTTGGCCCATCTGCCCAGCTTGAGTCTGGAGTGGGACGCGGAATCTTGCTGCCAGCGATGCCGAAGCCCTCCAATCCTCAAGGACGACCGGGCCACCCGCGTCCATGCGAGCATCGCCAAGCCGTGGGCCGCGCAGGGACTGAGAGGATCCCGGTGCGGTCGTGCGCCTGGCTGGCCACCCCTGGCTGCAGGCTCAACCAAACGCTTCGCCTTGAAATCGAAAGTCATGCTGATTTAGCGAGATGGTGTAAGTGACCAGCGCCCGGTAGTCTAACTACCCGGAAAACTGGAAGGGCGCGCCCGTTGCCGGACGCGCCCTTTGGAGATTTAAGGAAGGGCTGGGCGCTTACTCGTCGAAGAAGTTGTCGCCTTTGCCTGCGCCAGATGGCAGCAAGTGATCAATCGGCTTTTCTTTCTTCTGCAAGGCGCGGCGCAGTTTCATCAGCGCGATGTTTTGCAACTGGCGGATGCGCTCACGCGTGACGCCGAATTTTTTGCCGACTTCTTCGAGCGTCTTCGCCTTGCCACCGTCGAGGCCGAAGCGGGAGAAGATGATTTTCTTCTCGCGTTCGTCGAGCACGCCGAGGAGGTCGCCGACTTCGTCACGGAGATTTTTGTCGCGGAGATTCTCGAAGGGCGTGAGCGCCTCGAGATCGCCGACGATTTCGCCGAATTCGGTCGAGTCGTCATCGCTAATAGGTGCGTCGAGCGAAGCCGGACGGATCGAGACGGTTTTCAACTGCGAGATTTTGCCCGCAGCGAGGCCGACTTCCTCGGCGAGTTCGTCGTCCGTGGGTTCGCGACCCAGTTCCTCGCTCATTTGGAGGGCGACGCGGCGCATCTTGGAGATTTTGTCCACGAGATGAACAGGAAGCCGGATCGTCTTCGATTGATTGGCGAGGGCGCGCTTGATGGACTGCTTGATCCACCACGCTGCGTAGGTCGAGAGCTTGCCGCCTTTTGCGGGGTCGAAACGCTCGACGGCTTTCATCAGGCCGATGTTGCCTTCCGAAATGAGATCGAGCAGCGGAAGGCCGAGATTGGCGTAGTCGTGCGCGATCTTCACCACGAGGCGAAGATTCGAGCGGATCATTAGCGAGCGTGCTTCCTTGTCGCCCTTTTTGATTTTGGCGGCCAGTTCGATCTCCTGTTCTGGTGTTAAAAGCGGGATCTGCCCGATCTCGCGCAGGTAAATCTTGATTCCCGAATCGGAATCTTCGCCGGATTTGTAGTTCATGTTTAGGTTTTGGGTTGCACTGACTCAGCACTATCTATGCGGACACGGAGCCGAACTTGGATGCTGGAGATTTGTATTTTTTCGTTCGAGCTTCGTTTGTGGCTACACTATTTGTCGGAATTTTGGAAATTAGGCAAGAAAATTATTTATCTTTCTGCATCGGTATTCAACTTCATTAAGTAATCACGGCTCAGACATACATGAAATTAGAGGCGTTCAAACGCTTTTACTTCCCGTATTTTTCTGACACTTTCGCGACGTGCTGGCCAAAGTCTATTCCGCTGCTGTCTATGGTGTCGATGCTTTTGAAGTGGAAATCGAAGTCAACGGCGGGAAAGGCGACATTGCCATCGTCGTCGTGGGGCTGCCCGATGTCGCGGTGAAGGAGAGTCGCGACCGCGTGACGACGGGGATTGCCAACAGCGGCTTCCGCTGGGGAAAGGGCCGCATGACGATCAATCTCGCGCCGGCCAATGTGAAAAAAGAAGGGCCGGGATTTGATTTGCCGATGGCTCTCGGGATGATCTCGGTGGCTCACGAAATCGAGCTGCCGAACATCGAGCAATACTGCTTCGTCGGCGAACTGGCGCTGACCGGCGCGGTGCGTCCTGTCCCCGGCGTCCTGCCGATCGCGCTCGAAGCCCGCAAGCGCGGGCGCACGAAGGTCGTCGTCCCGGAAGCCAATGCCCGCGAGGCCGCGATGGTCGATGGCATTGAAGTTTTCGGCGTGCGCAATCTGCGCGAGACCTTCGAGTTTCTGCTCGGAGAAAGAGTGCTCATGCCGACGCGGGAAAACCTCGATCACTTTTTTGCGCGCCATCAAAACTACGAGGTCGATTTCGCGGATGTGCGCGGCCAGCACCAGGTCAAACGCGCCATCGAAGTCGCCGTCGCGGGCGCGCACAATCTCCTGATGCTCGGCCCGCCGGGCTCGGGGAAATCCATGATCGCGAAACGCATTCCGACCATCATCCCGCCGATGACTCTAGATGAGGCGATCGAGTCCACGAAGATTCACAGCATCTGCGGGCTGCTGCTCGATCCCGAGCACGCCTTCGTCGCCACGCGCCCGTATCGTTCGCCGCATCACACGATCTCGGATGCGGGCCTGCTCGGCGGTTCGGCGAATCCGACTCCCGGCGAAGTCAGCGTCGCGCACAATGGCGTCCTGTTTCTAGACGAGTTGCCCGAGTTCAAACGCAGCACGCTCGAAGTCCTCCGGCAGCCGCTCGAAGACGGCCGCGTCACCATCTCACGCGCCGCAGGCACGATGACTTTTCCCGCAGAGTTCATGCTCGTCGCGGCGATGAATCCTTGCCCCTGCGGCTACTACGGCGACCGCAAGCGCGACTGCCGCTGCTCACAAGTCCAAGTCGAGCGTTACCGCGCCCGCATTTCCGGCCCGCTGCTCGACCGCATCGACATCCACGTCGAAGTCCCTGCGGTCGAATATCGCGAACTCGCGAGCGATCAGGCTGGTGAACCCTCAACGGCGATTCGCGAGCGCATCGAAGCAGCGCGGCAGCGGCAGCTCCAGCGTTTCGGTGAAAAGAGCCGCGTCCGCTGCAATGCGCGCATGTCCGCGAAGCAGATCAAAAGCTGTTGCGCGCTTGATTCCGCCGCGTCGGGATTGCTCGAAATGGCCATGGGCGAACTGAATCTCAGCGCCCGTGCGCACGACCGCATCCTCAAAGTCGCCCGCACGATCGCCGACCTCGAAGGCTCGGAGCACATCGCCCCCCAACACGTCGGCGAAGCCATTCAGTACCGCACGCTCGATCGAAATCTTTGGGCGTGATTGCATCACGCCGGATGGCCTGAACCGGCTCAGGCGATGGCACCCGCGCGCATTCTCCGCCGCATCATCAGTTGCCCGCCAGTGGCAAATGACAGAAACCCAAGAAGCGGAAGGAAGGTGGAAACTTCGGGGATCGGAGAAAATCCGTTGCTCGTGCTGGTCTGGCTAAAAATGAGGTCGCACGCACCGATGACCTCCCCGTTGACCTGTCCATACGAGATATTGATGTTGCCCGCATTGGCGAGAATGATGCCATCGACGATCGAGGCGCGGCTGGCCGTGCCGGTCGCCACCAAGTTTGTGTTGGCACCGAGGGCGTAGAGGACGTCGAGAGGAACGAGACCACTGCTGCTGTCCACGAGGATTCTGGCTCCCTGATCGAGGTTGAAAGTGCCAGTGACTTCGAGAAGAAATTTCTGATTCGCCGCTCCCGCTTTCAAGATGAGTTCCTGTCCTTGCGTCAGATTGATGGAATTCAATTTGAGCACGTTCGTCGCCCCCGCCGTGGCCGAGCCCGTGATCGTCTTGGTCGTGCTTGCGCCGAACCAACTGTCGGTGATCGCGGTTCCGGAAATGGTCGATTTCAGGCTCAGAGCAGCGGTGGCAGCGGCATTGGCATCCGTGACGGGCTGGCTGAGGAACGAGTCTTGGTTGGTAAAAACGGTGCCGTTGATGATGCCGTGGCCGATGAAGTTGCTCGCGTTGATCCCGTTCCCGAGAAATATATTCCCATTGATGGTTCCGCCGCTGAGCGAGGGGTCGGTGTTGATGTGGGCGTCGCCGATGTTACCGTTGAAAGTGCCCGAGCCGAAGCTGAGCGTATTGGCGGAGTTGCCGATCGCGAGCACGCTGAAGTTGCTCGGCCCCGCTGTTTTCAAGTCCACCGTGACCGCCTGATTTGCGCTGTTGGTTCCGATCCAAACGGCGCTGGCGGACGTGACGGATGCCAGAATGATCCCCATGCCGATGACCATCGCGCGCGCCGCGCTTCTGGCCAGAATTTCAGATTTCGCCCGGTAGCTCATGGACTCTTGATCGTTTCGGATTCCCTTATGCAATTTCACCGGCAACAGTTACGGATTTGGCCTCGGCAGAGCAAATTGTCTTTTACGGATTCTCGCGTCGGCATCATGGAATTCAGAGCCTCCGCGTTTGTCCTACAAAATTTCGGCACCTTCACGGATTGGGCTCTGGTAACATCCGCTCCGCCCGTGCGAGCAGTTCTTTTTCCTCGATGAGCAGGTTCGCCGCATGTCCGATTTCGAGAAAATGCCGCGCCTTTTCGGGAGAATGGTTTGCCACCAGCATGATCCCGTAATACGCGGCAATCGCGGGGTCTTCCAGGCGTTCGGCAGGAAGCGATTCGAGCACACTCAAGCCTTCCTTGGTGCGCGCGACGCAATGCAGGGCAAAGGCGTGGGTCGAGGCATAGGCCGCGTTGTCCGGATGTTTGGTGTAAAGGTCTTTGGCAATTTTTGTGGCGCGATCCGTTTCCAAGCCGAGCAAAAGCGAGGAAATGGCGAGGTCGTTTTGCGCGTTTTCATCCGCCGGGTCGCTTTTCACGAGATGGGCTGCGACCCGGCGCAGACCGGTCGTGTCGCCTTTGCCGAAGTAGCGGTTCGACAGCGTCTCGATCGCCCGGCGGTTTCCCGGTGCGAGTTCCAGCAGCGCCCAAAGGCTTTGCTCCGCCTCCTCCGGCCATTTCCATTCGGCGGCCATCTGCGCCAGCCAGGTCAGCGCATCGGCCTGTCGGCTGCCGGCGTTGATCGCGAGCAACCATTCGTTCCGCGCAAACGCGCTCTCGCCCTGCTCGCGGAAGGCGCGCGCGCGGTAGGCGTGGCGGACGTATTCGACGAGTTTCCACGCGCCGGATTGCGTGGAAACAATCAGCGCAGGCCAGTCGCCGAGCGTGAGGTAGCATCCCGCCAGCGCCGGGCGCACCTCGGGCGCCTGCCCGACTTTCGGCGAGCGCTTCAGCGCCCAGTCGAGCGCCTCCGCGGCAAGGCCGTCGCGGCTCATCCAAAGCAGGAGCGCCCCGGCGTGATTGGGATTGCCTTCCGCCGCCTGCTGATTCCCGGCAAGCGTCCTGGCGAAGGACTCGTCGCCTGTGGCCCGCAGCAAGCGGAGGCGGAGCAGTTCGTCGGAAAATTGGTGCGATGGGAGCGCGGTGAGTTGCCGGGCAAGGCGCAGGGCCGCCTCGTATTCCTCGTGCGCTTCGTGGTTCGCGATCAAGGCGCGCAGGGCGACGCCTCCCAGCGCGGGGTCCGCAGCGAGATCGGCCAGCAGACGCCGTCCGGCCTCCCGCGTCAGGTAGTCATCCGATGCGGACTGCGCATTGCCCAAAGCCAGACGGTAGGCCGCATTCTTGGGATTGATGCGCGTCGCGTTTTCATAAAAACGCGACGCTTCCGCATTGTTCCCCGCATCGAGCGCGATCGTGCCGGCCACGACCAGATAATCCTCCCGCTGCCGGTCTGCTTCGGCCACCCGATCGAGCGCGGCCTTCGCGGACGCTTTTTTTCCAAAGCTCAGCGCGCTCGAAGCGTAGGCCAGCAGCGTGTCCGCCGAATCACCCGAAAGGTGCAGCACCCGCTCCCGCCAAGTCACCGCATCCGGCTGCCGGTCATGCTCGGCGATCTGCGCCATCGTCAGGCACGCCGGCACATAGTTTGGATCGAGTTGCAGCGCCCGCCGGGCCTTCAGCGAGGCTTCGGAATAATCCCCGCGATCAAAAGCCGCGTGCGCCGAGGTTTGCAGACTTTTCAGCCGCCACGGCCTGTAAAAGAAAAAGCCGATGATCGCTCCCACGACGATGATCGCCAGCGCGACCCACATGAAAATAATCCGCCGCCGCCTGGCATTCGCGAGATCAGTGGCCGTGGTCCCCGTCATTTTCGAAGCACGCGATTATTTTACGAACTCGCTCATCTCGTAGAGCACGGGATCGCGTCCGGGCCGCCCGCGAAATTTGCGCAGACGCGCCTTCAACGCGCGCTCCGCCTCCGTCCCGCCGTCGGCCCCGCCCATCATCTCCTCGTCATTCAACGCGCCCCCCATTTCCTCGTCGAGACTCTCCGGGTCTTCGCCGGCCTCCAGGCGGCGCAGCATTTCCTCCATCTGCGCGGGGACTTTTTCCCCGGTCAGGCCGGACATCCTCCGCATCATCTGCGCGAGCTGGCGCGGATCGGGATTGTCCGAATCCATCGTGCTGAATTCCCGCTCCATCTGCGCCATCGCCGCCTCCATGCGGGGATCGTCAAGATCGCCCCCAGGCGGCGCGTCCGGCTTTTCCTTCGCGCGACCCGTCACCGAAAAGCTCGAAATCATCCGCTCCATCTTGTGCTTCGGATTGTCGGGACAGCGCGGCGTTTTCCCCGCGTAAGCGAGGCTGCGTGCGAAGAAGGAATAAATCCGGTGATTGTTGGGACAGTAAAACTCGTAGATCGGCATGGCGTCGTCCCGCGCTGGGCGGGCGGGACTAATAGCGAATCGCGCGCGCGCTTCAAGCGGTTGTCCCGCTTGAAATGCGGACGTTGTGGTTCAAGGTGCCCCGTCACACTTCATGCAACTGCTCTCCGCAACCCAACGCCCATGACCCCGGACCCATACGACCAGATCAATTGGTATTGCCTGAAAAGCCGGCCGAAGCACGAGCACATCGCCACCGCGCATCTGCGGCAAATGTCCGGCGTCGAAGTCTTCTGCCCGCGCCTTCGCTTCAAGCGCCCCACGATTCGCGGCGCGCGCTGGTTTCAGGAGGCGATGTTTCCCGGCTACCTCTTCGCGCGTTTCAATTTCACCGAGCGCCACAAGGAAGTCGGCTACGCGATGGGTGTCAGCGGCATTCTCCGCTTTGGCGAACGCTACGCCGCCATCAGCGACGAGGCCGTGCTCAGCCTGCGCAAGCACACCGACGATTCGCACCTCGCGATCATCCAGCCCGAGATTCGCGAAGGCGACACCGTCACCATCGTGCTGGGCGCGATGACCGGGATGGAAGCCGTCGTGACGCAATTCCTCTCCGGGCGCGAGCGCGTGCAGGTGCTCCTCGATTTTCTCGGCCGGGAAATGTGCGCCGAACTCGACAAGGACGCCGTCCTCCCGGCGAAGCGACATCCGCTCACCGCCTGACGCGCCCGCCGTTCCCGCCCGCCGCGAGAGCTTCCACTTCGGCGAGCGAGAGAATGCTGAAATCGCCGGGAATCGTGTGTTTGAGTGCATTCGCGGCGGCGGCGAAATTCACCGCCACCTGCGGAGCATCGCCGCGCATCAGCGAAAAAATGAGCGCCCCCGTGAAGGCATCGCCCGATCCGACGCGATCGACGATCATGATGAAGTGCTTAGGCGAACGGTAAACGCGTCCGCCGCTCAGAAGCATCGCGCCGCAAATCGTCGCGCTCGCGGAGCCGCCGCTGCGCGAAGTCATCGCCACCGTTTTGAATCCGAATCGTTCCGCAAGATCGGCGGCGACCGCTTCCTCCGTATCGCCCTTCGCGCCGAGAATGCTGCGCGCCTCATCCGCTCCGGCCACGCAGAGATCGACGTATTGCATCAGTGGACGCAGCGTGCGCCCCGCCGCTTTCGTGCTCCAAAGTTTCGCGCGGTAATTGATGTCGAAGCTCACGGTGAGCCCGCGTTTCTTCGCCGCGCGACACGCCTCCTCGCTCACCCGCGCCGCCGAACGCGAAAGCGCGGGCGTGATTCCCGACCAGTGAAACCAGCCCGCCCCATCGAAGATGCGCGCCCAGTCGAAATCGCCCGGCTGCACTTCCGTGATCGCGCTCCCCGCGCGGTCGTAAATCACATTACCCGGCCGCTGACTCGCGCCCTGTTCGAGAAAATAAAGCCCGATCCGCTCGCCCCCGCGCGCGACATGCGCCGTGCCCACGCCTTGCCGCCGCAACTCATCAATCGCGCGCTGCCCGAGGTCGTGCGCGGGGACACGCGAGACAAATACCGCGCTGCCACCCAGCCGCGAAATGAGCACCGCGACATTCGCCTCCGCCCCGCCCGGCGTGATTTCAAAATGCGTCGCCTGCGTAAAACGCTGCTGCCCCGGCGTGGTGAGCCGGAACATGATTTCGCCAAAAGTGACAACGGTGGACATGGGCGCGGAGCGTGGAGAGTCATCGACGTTTTGAAAAGCCGCGCGGCGTGATCCTTTGCGCCCGTGCCGTATCAAACAGGATACAGTTCACCGTTTGGCAGACGGCGGCGGGAGCGCGAAGAACGGGGCGCAATGATCCAACAATCCACCGCAGCCATGAACACGCACTCCGCCCCGCCACTCGCCACCCGGCGACTCGTCTCCACCCGGGTCCTCCGCTTTCGCGCGCTGCTCTCGCTGCTCCTCACCGTCGTCGCGGTGTCCGGCGTGGTCACACTTTTGCACCCCCAAAAGCCGGAGGTCGTCGCGAAGACACGTCGTATCGCACGGCCTCCGGTGATGGCGACTACGGATGAAAAGTGGACGGTCGTCGTACGCTCGATGTCGAATCTACGCGACCGCGCGGCGATCCCCGCGCTCGTCGAGCGGCTCCAGCGCAATGGCGTGCGCCGCGCGTGGGTGCAGTGCAAGCAGGACGAGTCGGACGAATGCACGGGCGGCCTCGCTTTTTACCCGAGCAAGATCGCGCCGGTCGCGCCGGGGTTTGAAGATGGACGGCTCGATGAATTCATCGCGCAGCTCCGCGCGGCGGGCATCGAGGTCTGCGCGTGGCTCCCGATTTTTCACGATCCCACCGCCGCCGCCGCGCATCCCGACTGGCGCGCACACACGCTCGGCGAGGATGGCGTCGGCGCGGCGAAGGACGACTGGCTCTGCCCGCGCAATCCTGACGCGGTGAAATACGAGGCGCGTCTCGCGGGGGAAATCGCCGCGCGTTTTCACGGAAAGCTCGCCGCGCTTTACACGGACTTCATCCGCTTCGACGACGACCTCTCGTGCGTCTGCGCGCGCTGCCTCGCGGACACGGCGCGCCTCGCGCATCGCCGCCGCATCGCGCCCGCCGATCTGCGCACCGCCGCGACGCGCGACGAGCCGTTGTGGGAGGCGTGGACCGAGGGCCGCGCGAATGCCATCGCCAGCGCGCTCGATTGCGTGCGCGCGGAGCTGACGAAGGTCTCGCCAAATCTCTGGCTCGGCGCGGCGGTCCTGCCGTTCAGTGCGGAGGATTATTCGTTCAACACTCAGAGCGGCCAGGATTTTGAAAAAATGAGCCGCGCGGGCATCGATGAAATCGCGCTGATGGGATATTGGGACGATTGGGACAAGTCGCCCGCGTGGCTGCGGCGCGGCATTGAGACGGCGAGCGAGACGACGGGCGATGACGCGATCGTCTCGTGCCTGCTCGATGCCGACATGTCGCTCTGGCGCACCGGGCAGACCTT
>JAYVRQ010000633.1:0-3537 GCA_043776145.1 Chthoniobacteraceae bacterium | reverse complement strand
GTGAGGTCGGCGAGGGCTTCATCCCTGTGAAAGTCGCGGAAGTCGCGGCAGGTGAATCGCGCTCCGGTGAATCCCGGCTGCGCGGCGGCGAAGTTCCGCCTCGCAATGTCGATGGCCTGGTCGCTGAGGTCCGTTCCAAAGACGCTGACCACGCCGCCGAGCATCGCACGCTCCACCAACTCCAGACCTGATCCGCAGAATGGATCCCATACGCTCTCATTTTCCTGGCGACCCGCGAGCCTGGCCATGCAGGCCGCGAGCGGCGGATGCGATGCCGCGGGCACATCATCGAGGCGATAGGCGTGACGTGGATCGGGCGAGAGGCGCGGTCGCAGTTCGACGGATTCTCCGTCTGCGGTCGGATGAATATCGATTGCCCACGGTGCCTCGCGTGCATCGTTGAGGATTTGCGGGCAGAGCGCATAGGCGCGATTTGCGATCTCACGCACCGCAGCGCGCTGGTGTCCTTTTGCGACAAAATCGAGCCGGTACCGGATCGCGCCCTGGGTGAGTGTGCTGAGCAGACGCAGCGACAAAGGTGAGGCAATCACCGAGGCGAGGGCTTCCGTGGCTGCGGGTTCCTGCACGGATTTCACCCAGCCGAGGACGAAGCCGACGGTGCTGAAGCAGCGGAGCGCAAAAATATCGCCAAGCGTAAATGGCCCCTTCGGAGCAATCGCCACGATGCCAGATTGGACATCGAGAACGGAAAACTTTCCATGCGCCTCGACTTCCATGTGCACGATCTCTTCGAGACCTGCACGCCCGCGCAGATGGATGCGCAGTCCGTGAAAATCAGTGATCTCTCGATCCATCACGACCGTGCTCGGGCTCTGGCTGCGCGCGACGCTGGCCTTCACTTTCTGCTCCGTCTGCAAGCCGAATGCGCCCGTGGTGCCGAGGGCTTTCAGCGTCGCTTCACCGCCAATTTTATCGAGGGTCTGGCAGAGGAATTTCTTTTCGCGTTCGCTGCTGTCGCTGGAAAGCAGAGTGAGCAACTCCGCCTCGTCGCCTGCGCCTGCGCCGATTTTTGGGAGTGCTGCCATGGCGTATCGCCGGATTTTTTCCTCCGGGTCTTGCAGGAGTTTTCTCAGCCATTGCCGCACTTCCTCGAGCTGCGCTGCGGAGCCGGATTCTGGAAAGACGACGCCGACCGCGCGCACGACAGATACTCTCTCGAACCGCTCCCGCTGAGGCGCACGATCAAAGCGCGCGACCTCGTCGTCCCAGAGTTGCTCCCACGGCATCGCCCGCAACTGGCGGTAGAGTTCCTTGCTGGCATTCGCGCTTTTCATACATCACTAGGGGCAGGAGTTTCGATTTGCGCAATTCGAGAAAACGAGATCGCTGCCTGTGATTTGGAAATAATGGAGACGTTATTACTGGGCGAGCGAGGCAATGCCTTCATCTCGCACGCACAACTCTGTGCTGCCGAGTTGCCCGGATTGTCAGGGTCGTCCGATGCTGATCCTGTCTTTTGGATCGCCGGTCGAGGACTTGTTGTGGTCGAGTTGAGCGCCTGCTTGTCACGTAGTTGTCAGAAAATTTGGCGAGCGTCGCCGCTGTGTGCGGGTAGCCTCAAAAGCTGATGTCTTGGATATTCGGATTCCTGCTGCTCGCCACGCTCATTGTGTGGTCGCGCCGTGAATCTCGGCACCGCCGCCGCGATGCCGGGCAAGGAAGGCGTATTCGGGAACTCTTGCAGGAGCACGAGCAGCTCCGGAACCAGCGGACTCTGGCCGAGGCCAATCTTGAAATCATCCTGTCTTCGATGCAGGAGGGTGTGCTCGTGCTCGACAAGCGTCGCACGGTCCGACTGGCGAATCCCGCTGCGCAGAAACTTTTCAATCTTCCGCCGGAATACGCTGGTCGCCCCGTGATTGAGCTGCTCCGAGAACCTGCGGTGGATGAGATGGTGCTCGTCGCAGTCGAGAAATCCGAGACGCGGGAGGCGGAACTGAGTCTCACTGGACGCAAGCCGCCGCTCATTCTTGCTGCGCGTGTCGCGCCGATGCGGGATGCCTCGGGCGAGCCGGCTGCGCTCGCGATGTTTCGCGACATCGGGCACACGAAACGGCTTGAGGATGTGCGTCGTGAATTTGTGTCAAACGTCTCGCACGAATTGCGCACGCCGCTCGCGATTTTCCAAGGCTACCTCGAACAGCTCATGGATATGCCCGACATGCCACGCAAGGAGCAGGCAGAGTCGTTCGAGGTGCTCAGCCGCCACTCGAAGAGGCTCGCTGCACTCGTGGAGGATTTGCTTGTGCTGGCGCGCATGGAATCGAATGCGGACGAACTTTCCCCCGAGGAAATCCATCTGCCGGATCTGTTACGCGACATCGCACGAGATTTCGCACTGCGTGCAAAAAAGAAGGGGGTGACGCTCCACATCGAAGTGCCGGCGGACATTGAGCCACTTTACGCAGATGCATTGCGCATGGAGCAGGTCTTCACGAACCTGACGGATAACGCGCTGAAGTTCACGCCTGAAGGCGGAACGGTGACATTGGGTGGGGCGAGTTCAGATGGGGAAATCCGGCTGTGGGTGAGCGACACGGGGCAGGGGATTTTGTCGAGCCACCTGCCGCATATTTTCGAGCGCTTCTATCGTGTGGACAAAGGTCGGAGCCGAGACATCGGAGGCACCGGGCTTGGCCTCAGCATTGTGAAGCACATCGCGCGTGCACACGGTGGCGATGTGGAGGCGGAGAGCACGTTCGGAAAAGGAACCACGATCCGACTGCGGCTGCCGAACACGTAGGGATATTGGATGCACCCGTCGGTGGTTCCAACACACCGAAAGAGGGGTATCTGCAGCCGGTTTTTTAGCCCGGAATTTCCCGGAGCAACTGCGAGTTCGTCGGGAATTTTTTTACGAAGCTCAGCAGGCGCTCGATGGCTTCGAGTGGCTTGTGACCGGAGAGGCCGCGGCGGATGACGCTGATCTTGTGCAGGTCGTCGCTCGGGATGAGCAGTTCGTCGCGGCGGGTGCCGCTTTGGAAAATATCAATGGCGGGATATACGCGCTGATCGCTGACTTTGCGGTCGAGCACGATCTCCATGTTTCCGGTGCCTTTGAATTCCTGGAAGATGAGTTCGTCCATGCGGCTGCCAGTATCAATGAGCGCGGTCGCGACGATGGTGAGCGAGCCAGCTTCCTCGGTGTTGCGTGCGGCGGCGAAAATCTTGCGGGGGATTTCCAGCGCGCGGCTGTCCACGCCGCCAGACATCGTCCGTCCACCACCGGCCATCGCGTTATTAAACGCACGGCCGAGTCGCGTGATCGAGTCGAGCAGGATGAAGACATCGCGCCCGCTTTCCACGAGTCGCTTTGCGCGCTCAATGCAGAGTTGCGCGATACGTGTGTGGGACTTCACGTCCATGTCGTTCGAGCTGGCCCAGAGTTCGGCGTCAGGAATGTTGCGCTTGAAGTCGGTGACCTCCTCGGGGCGTTCGTCCACGAGCAGGATCATCAGCTTCACGTCGGGATGATTTTTCACCACGGCCTGCGCGATGTGGTGCAGGAGCGTGGTC
>JAYVRQ010000632.1:0-3545 GCA_043776145.1 Chthoniobacteraceae bacterium | reverse complement strand
GTGAGGGTGTGGCTCAGGTATTGGCTGAGGCGCTGCGCGGCTGAAAGGTTCGCATACCAGCCTCCAAAATTGCTCCCGTCCCGGCTCGTTCCATTCCCCTCGAAGCTCATGTCCTGATAACCGCCACTGATGCGGAGTTTCGTGTACTGCGAGAGCGTTGCGTCTGCAAATGCGCCCACCGTCCATGTCGTCGCGTCGTTGTTGAAATCGTCCCGATACTTTACGAGAGCAGCACTGCCTTCGACGCCCACGCCGAGCGCGTCGCTCACCCGATGCCGGGCGCTGGCGAAGAACTGTTCCTCGGAGCGATCCAGAAAGCTGAATTCCGAATCGAGGGTGTGATAAATGAAATGATCGTAGCCGACGACGAAATCCCAATCCGGGTAGCGGAAGAAGGCCGTCACGCCCGATGAATTCTGAAGACGCGCGAACCGCTGCACATTGCTCAGGGTCGCCTCATCAATCGGGTTTTGCGTGATCTGTATCCGGTCATGGATGTTCAGCCGCAGATGCTCGCCGACATAGATATCGAAGCCGAGCTGCGTGCCGGGGTCGAGCAGCAGAGCCTGCGTGTCGAGCCTTGAGTTGTTCAGGTATTTTGCGTAGCTCACGCCGAGGCCGAGGCGGATGGTATTGAGCCGGGTCACCTTCCATTCGCTGTTCAGATTCAGGCGGGGGCGGAAAATCATGTCCCCCTCCTTGTTGGTTTCGGACAGTCCGATATTGTCGTTCACCTCCAAGTCAAGCGACACCGAAGCGTCCACACTCACAGGGCCGACCTGCATGAAAGTGCCACGAGCCTTTGATACCTGATCCTGCCGCGCATCCGAAACGGCCGCGCCAATGCTCGAAGGACGGATTGACTCCTGGGCAATCACATAACCTGCGGAGACGCCGACAAACGCGCACGCGCACAAGGTCTTGGTCAAACAGGAATTTAACGGAATGGATGGGCGTAGCATGAAATGTTTGGGCTATTCCAAACACTAAATGCAGGAGAAGGCGGTTATTGACAAAGCAAATTATTGGCCAGATTCTTGCTGTTTCACAGCATTGCTTTCGCGCCCATGAGAATTTCCTACATCCTCCTCACGCTCTTCATCATTAATTCCGGCGTCGCGCGGGCCGCAGATAAACCGGCGAACGCCGTCCCAAAGAGAGCGGAATCCACCGAATCCTCCCGTGAAACGAATCGCCGGACCGCCTCGGAAACTGCCGCAGCCATCGTGGCACTCGGGGCAAATCCGACCAACCGGCAGGTGTCCAATGTCGTCTTTGCAGCAGTCCGAAATTCACCGGAGAATGTGCTGGCCATCGTACATACCGCATCACGCGTCTCCCCGCGTAGTGCCGCGCCAGCCATCGTGACCGCAGCCACCGCGGCAGTCCGGGACCCTTGGAAATCCGTGACCTACAGCCGCATCATGTCGCACCCCGACAAAAAAGTCGCGCCTGACTTCAAGGGTGGATCGGATAGCAAGCACATCGTGGATCTCGATGGCCAAAAACCAGGGCGCGGCAATGGAGTGGATTCACCGAATTCTGATATTGCGAACGGCGGACCGCTCACCCTCGCGGAAGCCATCGCGCGCACTGCATTCGATGCACAGCCTGGGCTTTCATTCCCGGAACTGGTCTCCGCGGTGGACGTCGCCCTGAATACCGACCCAGCCACGCTGCTTCAATATGTCCAAAGCTCGCGCAGCCTGTCCGGCGTCGGCGACGCAGGCAGCAGCAACTTTGCGAACGAACCGCTCCGGCGCGCCTTGGGCGGCAAAGTGGTTCCCCTTCCAGAACCCCCGGTCGTCAGCCGCTGACCCTCTTCGCCGGCTTCCCACCGGCCATCTGCGCACATTCATCCTTCCGCTCATCGCCTGAGAGGCTGTGTAAAAAGTCGGCCGCTCTCTGGAAGACAGCCGTCCCGGCTGTCCCGGCAAATGGCCGTCTCGGCTGTTAAGACAGGCCGGAGGCTCTGTCTGCCCTGACAGGCGAGGACGCACGTCTTCCGATCCTCGCGACTGCTTACACAGTCTCTGACAGAAGTCTGTTTAAAAAGGCTGCTGCTCATACTTCTTCCTCGTGCTCGTGCTCTCGACGGATTCTCCTCTGGAGAAAAAGCGCGAGCTCGAGTAAGAGGTAGGGACCGGGCAAGCAAGTATTTCAACAGGCTGCTAACGCAAGGCTCCTGACACAGGCTGCACGTTCGGCTGCCTCTTGTTCTTTGCATTGACGATACGCTGGCAGGCCGCTAGGTCTTCCCGGGAATTGTGGTTGGCCCTGCTTGCAAGGCACCCATCCTTCAGCCCAAAACCCGACCGACAACAGCCAAGGCTCAATCGCACAGCGCATGCTAAATTTTACCCGAACCCTGCTCTTCATCATGGCATTGAAGGCACTCGCAATGACGAGTTCAGCAGTCATCCTCGACTGGAGCAATCTCCCCGGCGGGGCAACTTGGACAACCGGATCGTTGACCAACTCCTTTGATCCCGACGCGACGAATGCTGGGAACGACATCATGATCAGTGTGCAGACAAACAACGGAGTCGCCTTCTCAACGGGCTATCCGGTGAACTCAAGTTCCGTCGGTGGCACCGTCGCAAACAACGACGCATCCAGCCTTCGGCTCCGCACACCTACGATGATTGACACCAACGGTTCGGTCTCAGTCACCATTACTTTCGCCTACGCTCAGGGTGTCAACAACGTGTCATTCTCTATCCTGGATGTGGACGCATCGACAGGCGATTCCGGCTACGTTGACAGGATTAGTGCGATCACCGCGACGCCGGTCGGCGGCCCTGCAAATTCCGTCGCCCTGACCGGAGTGAATGCAAGCAACACCGTCACGACCCTCACGGGTTCGGGCACTCTCGGCATGGAGGTGCAGGGCAATCTGCCAGCCTCCGGCGTCACCGATCACACAGGCGATGTCACTTTCACCAGCGGCGCGACTGCCATCACTAGCATCACGTTCACTTGGAACAATCCCGGGCCGCAGTTTGACCCTCAGATCATCGCGCTCGGAAACATCTCATTTACCGCCGCACCGGTGCCGGAAATCGGCAGCAGCTTCGGCGCACTGGCCACCTGCGGAGGTCTTCTCGCAGCATGGCGTCGGCGTCCCGCCCGGCGGGGCTTGGCTGTAGCAGCATGAATCTCTTTCGGCCCGGTGTGAAAACACCCGAGGCCGGCACTCCTCCCGCCGCGTCCTTCTGGCGGCGGAGGGCAGTGATTCTCACAGCCCTCGCGGTGCTGTGCGGCATCGGCACATTCGTCGGCGGGCCGATATTCAAGCGCTGGCAGCAGGATCGCCTCATCGCAGGGGCCGTGGACTTTCTGAAAAAGCGCGACACGCGCAGCGCCTACGTGATGGCGAACCGCGCCTTCCAGAACGACCCGCGCAGCATCGCCGCCTGCCGCATCGCCGCGTCCGTGGCGGAAGCTGACCATTCGCCAGCCACGGTTTTCTGGCGGCAACGGATCGTGGATATCCTCCCCGGCGAACCCGGCCCGCTCATCGATCTGGCAGTGGCGGCCACGGG
>JAYVRQ010000631.1:0-3558 GCA_043776145.1 Chthoniobacteraceae bacterium | reverse complement strand
TCGGGTGAAATGTCGTCGCTCGTGACGCAGCCCTGCATCGCGCCGCGCGAGCGCAGATGCTTCGTGAGCGCGCGCGTGTCGATGCCCTGGATGCCGGGAATGCCCGCGCGCTTCAAGTAACCATCGAGATCGCCGGTCGCGCGCCAGTTGCTCGCGATGGAACTGAGTTCCTCGATGACGAAGCCGCGCACATGCGGATGCGCGCTTTCGCTGTCGAGGTCGTTCACGCCATAGTTGCCGATTTGCGGGCACGTCATCGCCACGATCTGCCCGCGATACGAAGGATCGGTGAGCACTTCCTGATAGCCCGTCATCGAAGTATTGAAGCAGACCTCGCCCACGGCGGTCGCGTCGGCGCCAAAGGATTCGCCGATGAAAAAACGTCCGTCTTCGAGTGCTAAAATCGCGCGCATGTGGGCGGGGAAGATGCTCGACCTGCGGCGAGGGATGAAGAGGAAATTTGGAAATTTTGCGAGTGCCCGTGATACGTTTGCCGTGGCGGCTTCCCGTGTTGCCAGTGCGAAAAGGACGCGCTTGGATTGAAAAATGGAACTCGATCTTTTCCCCACGCCGGAGCCGAAGCGCGATGAGCCGCGCGTTTTTTCGGTGACGGAAATCACGCGCGCGGTGCGGGCGGTGCTCGAGGAAAATGTGGGGACGGTGTGGGTCGAGGGCGAGGTCAGCAATTACCGGCGGCAGGCTTCGGGACATCAGTATTTTACTTTGAAGGATGCGACCTCGCAGCTCGCGTGCGTGCTCTTTGCGCGCGGAGGTGCGCGGTTGAAAGACACGCCGCTCGCGGATGGGATGCAGGTGCAGGTGCGCGGGGTGGTGACGGTGTACGAGGCGCGCGGCCAGTACCAGATGAACGTGCAGCTCGTGCAGGCGGCGGGCGCGGGGTTGTTGCAGGCGAAGTTCGAGGCGCTCAAAAAGAAGCTCGATGCGGAGGGGCTTTTCGATCCGGCGGGCAAGCGCGCGCTGCCGAAATTTCCCGCGTGCATCGGCATCGTGACTTCGCCGACCGGCGCGGCGCTGCGCGACATGCTAAACATCCTCGCGCGCCGCGCGCCGTGGCTGCGCGTGATCGTGAGCCCGGTGCGCGTGCAGGGCGATGGCGCGGCGGCGGAAGTGGCGGCGGCGCTTGGGGAGTTGAACCGGTTCGCGGACCTCGGGCTGCCGCCGGTCGATCTCATCGTGGTCGCGCGCGGCGGCGGGAGCGTCGAGGATTTGTGGGCGTTCAATGAGGAGACGGTGGCGCGGGCGATTGCGGCTTCCGAGTTGCCCGTTGTCTCGGCGATCGGGCACGAGATTGATTTCACGATCGCGGATTTCGTCGCGGACCTGCGCGCGCCGACGCCGAGCGCAGCGGCGGAACTCATCGCGCCGGACAGCGCGGAATTGCAGTTGCGGCTTGCGCGGCTCGGGATGCAATTGCGGCGTTCGCTCGGGACGGAAATCGAGCGCGGGCGGGCGCGGCTGCATGTGCTCACGAGCGGCGCGCTTTTCCGCGAACCGCAGAACCGGCTGGATGCGGCGGCGCAGCAGTTCGATGCAGCGGCGGAAATGTTGCGACGGCAAATGTCGGATCGTCTTGCCACATCGAAGCGCTGCGTGGCGGACCTCTTCGCGACGCTGCGGCAGCACCGGCCGGATCAATCGCTGGCGCTGCTTCGCCAGGCATTCGCGGCGTCGCGCCAGCGGTTGATCGAGCGCGCCGATCAGCGCGCGGCACAGCAGCGCCAGCGGCTGGATCACGCGGCGACGCTGCTGCGCGTGCTCGCGCCGGATTCGGCCCTGACGCGCGGCTTCACCATGACGACTCTGGCCGACGGTTCCCTCGTTTCATCCGCGCAAAGCGTGCGTCCGGGGACAAAACTCACGACGAAATTTCGCGACGGCGCGGTGCATTCGACCGTCGATTCCGCAGACGACGAGAAGCCCCGGAAAAGCAAAACGCCGGTCCCGAAAACGGAACCGGCGTGATGCGAAGTCGGGACTTCGAGATGAGACGTTAAGGAACCAGCGGATTGAGGTTCGTCGTGCCGGTCAGCCAGGGAATCTCTGCCGAGGGATCTTTGGCGAACAAGTTTTTCTTCGCCTCGTTTTCGCTGCGCGGCACGATCAATTGCGCGGTGCATTTTTCGACGTTACCGCTGGCATCGACGCGGATCACGACGGCCTTCTTGGCTTTCCAAACGCCGCCCGGCGCGTTCTCGTCCTTGGTGTATTTCGGTTCACCGGCTTCCGTTCCCGGAACGAAACCATCTGCCAGAAGCGGGAAGCGCGCGTTCGAGGTGTCGTTCAGGCCCATCACATAGGCCCATTCGTTGTCGCCGGCCTTGAGTTTCGTCTGTTCGGTGGAGCCGCCTTTGGATTTGGTGAAAGCCGACTTGGGAATGCTGAACACCGACTTCTCAGGCACGTAGTCGGGGATGAGCACCTGCAGCGCCGCGTTCGAGTCGGACGGGATTCCGGTCTTGTTGTCGAGATCGGTCCACATCGGGTAGCTGCCGCTGAAGTCCTGCGCGAAGACTTTGCAGGCGAGGGCGACTTGTTTGCCGTTCGAGAGCGCCTTGGTCTGCGCGCCGCGGATCTGGACTTCGCCGAACACCGGCAGCGCGATGCCGGCGAGGATGGCGATGATCGAGATCACGACGAGCAGTTCGATGAGCGTGAAGGCGGATTGGTTTTTTGGAGATGGGTGTTTCATTTGGATTCTTTGGAGGTAGAGGCGTGAAGAAAATACGGGCGGGTGCGCCGTCGGCAAACTTAATCTGCCGCCGAGCCTAAGATTTTTCGAGGGCGTGCCAATCAGCCTTCGATCGTGTTGATTTCGACCGGCTCGACTTTGACGCCGAGTTCTTCGAGCCACGCGATGGCCTTCTTGATCTCGTCGCGCTCGCCTTCCAGCGAAAGCGACGCGAGCCCGACTTCATCGGTCACGCTGCACTGCCGCACGTTGGTGACGACTTCAAATTTTTTGCCGAGTTCCCAGATGATGGGCCGGGTAATGTATTTGGCCGGGAACATGAGCCAGAGGCGTTGTTGGTCTTTCATGGAATTCGGATGGAACGCAGTTAGCCTAGCCCCCCGCAATCGCGGGCACGATGCTGATTTCGTCGCTGTCTTTCACAGCGGTCGCCTTCTCTTCGAGAAAACGGATGTCTTCGCCGTTGACGTAGATGTTCACGAAGCGGCGGACGTTTCCCGCTTCGTCGCAGACCCGGTCTTTGAGGCCGGGGAAGGCTTTGTCGAGGTTGTCGATCAACTCGCCAATGTTCGCGCCAGCGCCGCTGACGGTTTCGAGTTCGTTGGTGAGTTTGCGGAGCGGGGTGGGAATGAGAACGGAAGGCATTTTATTTCAGATTTCAGATTTCAGATTTTTACGCAATGGCGGCTGCATCGGGGTTGTAAATTTTCTCCTCAAACTCACGCAGGCTCGGCGAGATCGTGCGCGGGTCGCCGCATTTGCCGATGATGGCTTCCTGCGTTTTCAGGCCGTGGCCGGTGATGCAGAGGACGGCGCTTTCGTTCGCGGGGATTTTGCCGCTCGCGATC
>JAYVRQ010000630.1:0-3569 GCA_043776145.1 Chthoniobacteraceae bacterium | reverse complement strand
GCGCGTCCCACTCCGCGACGTAATCTTTCACGAGCGGAATCGCGAAAGCGAAGTGCCGGTCGTATGTCGCGAGCAGGTCGGCGGGCGTGCCGGTTTTCAAAATATCCTTCGCCCACTGCTCCGCGTAGCCCCAGACGAGGTAATGCCCGCGGCTGGTCATCCGGCGATCCGCGGCCCATTGCAGCGTCCACAGCACGGCGGCCTTCATGCGGCGGCGATCCTCTTCCGTCCAGGGTTTCGCGGGATCTGGCGGCGCGTCGATGTTGCCCAAGCGCAGACCGTTCTCCGGCACGATGCGGCTGAAAAATTCATCGACCGTGTTGCGGTATTTGATTTGGTCCGATGCGCTGATTTTCCGATCGAGCCCCGAGAGCATCTCCACATCCACCGCACTGCCAAAGCCGAACGCATGGCGCGTCATCTCGACATGCACCTTCGCGCCCGGCAACGGACGATCCTCCGCATCCACCACGCGAATGCCGAGCGTCCCCCGCCGCACTTTCGCGATGCGCTCCTCCGCGTCCACGCGCCACGCCGCATTCGCCTCGCGCCCTTCGTAAGTCGCCGCCATGCGCGGCACGCTGTAAATATCGAAGCCGGCGGGGAAGCGATACAACTGGAAGTCCGCGACTTCGACGACCTGCCGGCGATTGCCGAGCACGACTTTCAGCAAACCCGCGCCCTCGGGAATTTCATTGTTCGCCGTGAACGCGAAATAATGCGTCACCCATTCCCGCCCGATGAAGACATCCTTCCACAATGCGCCTGCGGAATAATTTTTCGTGTTCTGCACCGCCGCCGTCAGCGTCGCGCGTCCGTCCGCCGCATCGCTTTCCACGCACCGCGCCTTCATTAGAAAAAGACAAATCTGATCCTGCGCGACCGCGCCGCTGAATTTCTTGTTCAGCGCGAGTTCATAAGGCTTCGCCAGCTTCTCCGCGGAAGTCGCGCGCCACACGGGATTCACCGGAGCACCGTCGCTCTCCACGCTCACGATGCCGCTGCCCTCCGTTTTCGGTTTGCTCAAAGCGGCCTCCTTTTCCACCGAGAGCAGGACCGCTTCCGGCGGCAGCCTCGGCTCGTCGGCGCGGAGCACGGCGAAAGGCACGAAACAAAGGAGCAGGCATTGAACGGCTCGGATGATTTTCATGGTGCAGGTTGTTTCAGAGACCACGCCCGTTGGCTAGGTCAGCGCGGTTCCCCGACGAAGGCATTGACAAGTGCAAGCCGGCACCGCTCGAATCACGATTATGCGTTTTGGTTTTGAAACTGTCCTCTGGGGACGCCGCATCGACGACTTGGAATACGCGTTGGAAGTCATCGCGCGGTGCGGCTACGAGGGCGTCGAGTTTGCACAGCACCCTTCGCAGATCTTCGTGCGCGAAAAGGATGACGCGCGCCCCGTGCGCGATGTGGAGGAAATGCTCGCGCTGCTGCGCAAGCACGGACTGGAGCTGATCGGCCTGGTGGAAGGATCGCTGCGCGAGCGAATGGATTTTTTACAAGGCCACACCGAGGCGTATCTCTATCTGGACCGCTGGCCGCCCAATGAGCCGGACTTCAAGCAGGAAGTGGCTGCGTGTCTCGACGCCGGCTTCACGCTTGCACTGCATCCGCACTGGCTCATGCCGATCCGGCGTTTGCGGGATGCCCTGGCGATCATCCGGGCCAAGAATTCCGACCGGGTGCGGCTGCTCATGGACACGGCGCACGCGATCATCGCGGAGGACGATCCCGTCGAAATCGTGGAGAAGCATTTCGATAAGCTCGTAGCCATTCATGTGAAAGATTGGCGACCCGATTATGGACGCTGGTCACATCGCTACGCGCACGGGTTTTGCATGCCGGGGCGAGGCATCGTGCATCCTGAAAAGGTCATGGACGCGCTGCACGCGGGAGGCTTCGACGGTTGGATCATCTTCGAGCAGGACCACTTCGACTATCGCCGCGAGGCGACTGCACTAGCCGGGGCGCGCTGGATGGCGGAGCACGGCGCGCGCTGGGGAGTGAGTGTGCATTGCGATGAGTCCTGGATCGAGGCGCGGCTGAAGGAGGATCGCCCCAATCCGTTCGTGCATTTTGAAGAATTCGAGGAGCGTGAATTTCGGCTTGGCCGGGAATTGTCACGGCGCATCTCACCCCGACCCGATGCGGCACAGTTTTATGCGAGTGTCACCGCGACTTTGCGCAGGGTGCTTGATGCCCAGGCTGCGAAGGTGTGGTCCTACAATCCACTCACCGGGGATTTCTGCCTGCTCGGGATGGATGCGAAAGATTGCGACTGGCTGCGATGCGAGCCGATTCTCCGGGAAAGCAAACCGGAGTGCGGCGATCGACGAAGCGTTGCGGAGAGCTTGATGCAGCATCCGCACATTTGTGAGCGGGACTTGAGTCGGCCAGACGTGGTGGCCCAGTTTGCCGATCAGGAGTGGCTCAAGCGGATCGCGCCGCACGCGCGTTGGATGACGGTTCTGCCGGTGTTTAACACGTCCAACAGCCATCAGCTTCGTTTTCTGATTACGCTCTACACGCGCGACTCACTCCTCAAACCTCTCCCTGAAAAAAACGAATTGCCCGAAAACGTGAACGCTCAAGCGCGCCTCATTCGGCAGCGTGCCGGGCAGCTTGAACGACTGGTGTGGGTCGTTGCGCATTGGGCCGATTATCTGACTGACGAAGTCTGCCTTGCGGCATCGGGCGCGACGAACCACTTGTGCGGAAATTTCAAAGGTGGGGTGACCCAGTTCATCGATGCCCTGATGGAGCACCTGCAGGATTTGTTTCAGTGCAACAGCGTCACCATTTTTCTGCGCGATCTCAGCGGCACACGCGTGGAGCCGGCGGGCAAGTCCAACACGAGGCTACAATGGCAGGGACGAGCGCAAAGCTACCGGGCCGGTGATGGACATACAGGAAAGTCCTTCCAAGACCGTGAGATGGTCTTCGACAGTCGCGCCAAGACCGGCAACGCGCGGGAGATCCGACCCTCCGACGATCCGCGCGACGAAATTTTGTTCGCGCCTCTCGTGCGGCGGCGGGGCGACTGCCACGGGGTCGTGCGGCTGCACAACAAACATCGCACTCCGGGCAGCCCTGCATCGACGATGTTCACCGATGACGATGCCGCCCGGCTCGATGCGGTAATTCAAACCGCGCTCCCCTACCTTGAATTGCTAATGATGCAGGAGAGCCAGAAAAGTGCGCTGGCGCGGATGATTCACGAACTGCAAGCCCCGCTGGTGGCCATTCGCGGGTCGGTGGATGCGATGCAAACCGATCTGCGGCGCCGCAAACAACACGTGACCGATGTTTTTCGGGCGGATTTTCTCGAGCAGACCATGCAGTGGACGGAGCTAATGGGCCGTTTGGTCCGCAATTCACAAGTCTTCGCCGGAGGCATCGAATCGCTGCCTTTGATCAAGCGCAAAACTTTGCTGCGTTCCGATGTGATCGTGCCTGTCATTCATCAGGTCCGCGGCCTCCTTTCCAAATCCGTGCGGCTCGAGTTCGACTATCGCGGCTTCGACGAGATTCCTGCGCTTTGGATCGACCGCGATCAGCTTCAGCAA
>JAYVRQ010000629.1:0-12446 GCA_043776145.1 Chthoniobacteraceae bacterium | reverse complement strand
CGGCGAAGACGGTCGCGCCCGAGCCGGACATGAGCGCGCCAGCGACTTCCGGCTGGGCGAGGAGCCACATTTTGAGTTGCGCGAGGAAGATGTATTTCTCGAAGACGGGGCGCTCGAGATCGTTGACGAGCGCGCCCCACGGGAATTCCTGCGCGGCGTAGCGCACGCCGGGAATTTCGCGCGAGTCGCGCCACTGCTGGTATGCCCACGGCGTGGGGACGCCGAAGGGCGGCTTGATGAGCAGCAGCGGGAGCGCGTGCGGGAACTCGCACGGCGTCACATTTTCCCCGCGACCACTCACGCGCGCGGCGGAGCGTTCGAGGAAAAAGGGAACGTCGGAACCGATGTCCGCGGCAAGCCGGTGGAGCGTTTCGCGCGAGGCGTTCGTGGAGAAAACTGCATCAAGTGCGAGCAGTGCCGCAGCCGCGTCGCTGCTGCCACCGCCGAGTCCCGCGCCGTGCGGGATTTCTTTTTGCAGCGAGATGCGCAGATTCGGCGGGACGCTGAATGCCGCGCAAAAAGAGCGGGCGGCGCGGACGACGAGATTGGTGTCGTCGGCGGGAACGCCCGGTTCGTTGCAGGTGAACACGATCCCGCCCGCATCGCTGCATTCGATTTCCAGTTTGTCGAAAACGGACACGGGTATGATGAGGGATTCGATGTCGTGAAAACCATCGTCGCGCCGGCGGAGGACGCACAGGGAGAGGTTGATTTTGGCGGGGGCGAGAATTTCCATCACTTCGCGTCCGGCGCATCAGCCCGCCGCGTCGCGTCGAGCAGCGCGCCCCACTTTTTGTTGAACGGATGCACCTTCCCCGCCGAACCCGTGATCGGACGCCCTTCGTTTGCCCATTGAAAAATCGAGCCGTCGAGATTCCGCACATTCGTAAAACCCGCGTCCTGCAATCGCTGTGCGAACTTCGCGGAGCGATAGCCGACTGAGCAATACGTGACGATCGGCGCGTTCTTCGGCAGCGCCACGGATGCGGCGGCGGCGTCCGGGTCCACACGCCGCGCGCCGCTGAGATGGCTCACGTCGAATTCCGCCGCCGTCCGCACATCGAGCAGCACGGGTTTCGGCTCCGCCTTCGCGAGTTCTCCGGTGCTGATCGGCTTCACGTTCGGAAACTCTTTGGCGATGCGCGCCTTGATTGCCGGCCAGGTCACGCCCGGCCAGGCGAACCAGGTGGCGAGCACCGCCGCGCGCCACATTATTTCGGTGCCTTCTTATCCACGATGCGCGCGATCGTGCCGTCCATCGCGATCTCGATGCCGAACTCTTTTCGCCCACCATCGAGCGCGATGAATGGCGCCCACTTCGCATACCAATGAGTGCTTTTGTTCGTGAGCGATTCGCGCTCGACGGACAACCCAGCGATGGCCGCGAAGTGGCCGGATTTTTTGAGATAATCCTGCGCGATGCTGAGCGCCTTTTCGATGGGCAGCGCGGGCTTTTCCCCGGCGGCAAACGCGGACGCGCCGAGCGAGAGCGCGAGCAGCGCGTGGGCGAGCGATTTCATTTCCCGAGCGACGCGCGGACGGCGGCGAGCGTGTTGGCGCTGCCGAGTTTTTCGCTGCGGCTGGCGATGAAATTCGCGTACTCCTCGATGAAGATTTTACCCGGCGGGCGGAAGTCGAAGTCGCTCGGTTTGTCGCGGAAAAATTCGCGGTGAACGCGCGTCCAGACGAGACGGCCATCGGTGTCGATGTTCACTTTCGTGACGCCGAGTTTGGCGGCGGGCAGGTATTCGTTTTCATCCACGCCGCACGCACTCGGGTCGAGTTTGCCACCCGCGGCGTTGATGCGCTCGACTTCGCTTTTCGGCACGCTGGAACTGCCGTGCATGACGATGGGCGTGCCGGGGATTTTTTTCTGGATCGCTTCGATCACATTGAAGTGGAGCGACTGATGCCCTTTGAATTTGTAAGCGCCGTGGCTCGTGCCGATGGCGGCGGCGAGCGCGTCGCAGCCGGTGCGCGAGACGAATTCCACCGCTTCGTCGGGATTCGTGAGACAGGCGTGGCCTTCATCCACGACGATGTCTTCCTCGACTCCGCCGAGCATCCCAAGTTCCGCCTCGACGCTCAGCCCCTTCGCGTGCGCGCGATCCACGACGCGCTTGGTGATCGCGATGTTTTCCTCAAACGACTCGTGCGACGCGTCGATCATCACCGACGAATAAAAGCCGGAGTCGATGCAGTCGTAGCACGTCGCCTCGTCGCCGTGATCGAGATGCACGGCGAAAATCGCGTCGGGAAAAATCTCGCCCGCCGCGCGGATGATGGCTTCGAGCATCAGCTTGTTGGTGTAGCCGCGCGCGCCCTTGGAAATCTGGATGATGAAGGGAGCCTGGCTCGCGATCGAGCCTTTGAAGAGGCCCATCGCTTGTTCGGCGTTGTTGATGTTGTAGGCGCCGATTGCGAATTTTCCGTAGGCGACTTTGTAGAGTTGAGCTGTGGTGACGATCATGTGCGGGACATTGAGGGCAAAACTGGAGGTTCCGCAAGCCCCAAGGAACGGTGGTTGGGAAACCACCGTTCCTTGTCTCCGCTCTTTCAATCCACGAAAATTGATGCACACTCTTCCCATGAAAACCCTCCTGTTACCTCTCGTCGGTTTCCTCACGTTCATCGTGCCCGTTGTCGGCGCCTTCGCCGAATCCACCCTGGAATTGCTCAGCGCCGCGCAGACCGCCTACATGAAAGGCGATCTCGATACGGCGAAGAAAAACTTCCAGGCAGTCGCCAAGGCCGAGCCGAAAAACCAGGTGGCGGCCGGGTACCTGCGCAAGATCGCCCTCGACCAGGCGAAGCAGCCCGCGCCCAACACCACGAAGCAGCAGCTCGAAAAACTCATGCTGCCGAAAGTCGATTTCAAAGAAGCCACGTTCAGCAGCGTCCTCGATTTTTTGAAAAACGCGGCGACGAAAAACTCGGATGGGAAGGTGAACGTGAGTTTCGTGGTGAACCCCGATGTGCAGAGCGCGCAGACCGTCACGCTTGCGCTTGCGAATGTGCCGTATAGCGAGGTCTTGCGATACCTCGGCGAACTCGCGAAGGTCGAATTCGTGTACGACAAATACGCGATCGTCGTGAGGCCGAAGGGTGGCGCGGCCACCGCCGAAACCGCGCCTGTTTCCACGCCGCAATAAATTTTCCAACAACGACACCCATGCCAAATCCACGCACCCGCCCCGCCATGAACCGCCTTCGTTTCGCCGCCTGCATTTCCACCATTTTCCTCGGCCTCGCCGGGGTCTCCGCCCTCGCGAAAGGGTCGGCCACAGTGGACCTGGCGCACGCGGAATTTGCCAATGGGCTCGAGGTGCATTTGGACAGCGGGACCACGCTCATTCCAGCGGCGACATCTTACACCTACAGCCTCACGGGCACCGTGCATGTCACGGGATTGCTCGCGCTGATGTTTCCCGAAGCGGTTTCTCCAATCGATCTCAGTGTGTTTCTGGAAAAGCTTCAGCCGAGCAGTTCGTCCGTGCTCAGCGGCACGTATGCAAATCCGGGCGGGACACTCCCGGTGAAATTCATCAAGCAGACCTTCACGGGAAGCACGACGCTGCCCGGCGGGCAGGTCGCGAGCGGGAGCGTGAGAATTGTCGGCAAGGTGAATGCCTCCGGGCAGCTTCGCTTCGATGTGACGAACGTGGATTTCAACATCACGAATGTCTTTTTGAATCTGGGCACTGTGGTCTTCGATGCCGGCTCGCTGACCGTAACCGCGCCTTCGACGATCGAACTAAAATCCACCGCCATCACCGCCGCCGAGAACGCCATGGCGAAGGTGATCGTGAAGCGCAAAATCAGCGACGTGGGCGTGGCGTCCGTGCATTACGAAACGCTGCCCGCCACGGTCGAGCCCATCGCGGCTGGCGTCGATTACACGTCCGTTTCCGGCGACCTCAGCTTTGGCGACGGGGAAACGACGAAGTTTTTTGAAGTGCCGATCACGAAACGCGAGGGAACGCAGGGCGACCGCAACTTCAAAGTAAAGCTGAGCGCGCCGACGGGGGGCGCGTCGCTCGGGCTGAAACGCAAGGCCATCGTGACGATCACCGACGCGCCGTAGCGCCGCGCTGATAGAGGACACGGGTGAGATAAAGCCCTTCCGCGGGAGCCGCGTAGTTCGTTTTGCGAAGGCCGGGAGTGGCGAGCAATTCGCGGATGAACTCCGGTTCGAGCCGTCCCTGCGCCACGCGCACGAGCGTTCCGGTCAACAGCCGCACCATTTTGTAAAGAAACCCGCTCCCCTCGAAGCGCAGTGTGATGAGCGGGCCGCGCTGCACCATGCGGATCGAAGTGATCGTCCGCACCGTGCCGCGCTCGGGCTGGCCGCGATTCGCGGCGAAGCTGGCGAAGTCGTGCGTGCCGGTGAGCCATTGCGCGGTTTCATTCAGCCGCGCGGCGTCGAGCGGCACGGGCATGAACCACGCGCGCCCGATTTCCATCGGATGAAAAATCGGATCGGCCCAAATGCGATACGTATAAATCTTCCCGCTCGCATCGAAGCGCGCGTGAAAGCGCGGCGCGGCGCGGAGGACGCGGAGGACGCGGATTTCGTGCGGCAGACAGGCATTGATCGCGCCGGACCATTTCGCGAGCGGCACGCGGTTGCGCGGCACGTCGATGTGCGCGACCTGCCCGAGCGCATGCACCCCCGCATCCGTGCGCCCCGAGCCATGCACGACGACGCGCGTGCCGGTGATTTGCGCGAGGGCTTTCTCCAGAAAATCCTGCACCCCATCCCGAGTCGCCTGGCTCTGCCAGCCACGGAATTTCCGTCCGTCGTAGGCGATGAGGAGTTTGAGCCGGAGATTAGACACGCGTGAGCAGCGAAAGCATGGGGAAGGCAAAAGCGAGTCTGGTGATGAAACGTGGAAAAAATGAAGGGCGAAATGGGGGAGTCGGACAGGGCATTCTGGGGAACTGATTCAGGTTTTGAGTGAACTGGTTTGGTTTTGCGGCAAACCCCATTTGGCTCAATCTCGTTCCCAAGTTTCACTTTGGGAAAATTTCCGGCCTTCATTCTGGAAGGCGCGGCCAATAAGACCATTGCTTGTCGAAGCGGGCTGCGGGAATCGCGTACAACACGAGGCCAGCGCCTCCGCTCGATGACGCGCCGGGCAGGCCGCCGGTGGCGGTAAGGTGAACACGCGATCCGGCATACTCGACGCCTGTGCCGAGATTACTATTGCCACCGCGAAAGCCGGTCAACGGCCCGCGGACGTTGAGCGAGCCTCCCGCCAAACGAAAGTGGATACCCCGCCGAAGCTCGGCGGAGTCAATGAGTGAGCCGCGACCATCGAAAAGCTGCAAGTGCAAGACACTAGAGCCTATCCCCAAACCTCTTTCATTAGGAGCATGGTGCAGGTGAGATGAACGAAGCCTTGAAACATGCTGGTGGATTTTTCCCAGCGGATACAGAGTCGGCGGTAGTTTTGCCGCCAACTGATGGTGCGCTCGACCGTCCATCGCCGTTTGGATCGGCGAAGCTTGCGGCCATCTTGGGTTTGGTTCTCGGGCCTCCTGTTGGCGCGGTGGGGAGCAATCATCTCCACGCCTTTTCTGGCCAAAGTTTCATCCAGCCGGTCGGAGTCATAAGCTTTATCTCCGATGAGCTTGTCCGGAAAATCCACGCTGACCATGAAATCGAAGAGTGGCTCGACCAGCGTGCTCTCCTGCGGACTCGCGCTGCCAGTGTTCACGGCGATGGGAAGCCCTTTGCGGTCCACCATGATCATGATTTTAACGCCCTTGCCAGCCTTGGTGCAGCCAATGCCATCTCCTCCACCCTTGGCCTTCGAGAAGGTGCCATCCATAGAGCACTCGTAGAGCTTGAATCCGTCGCGCTCCTCCACCATCGAACCCATGGCCGCCAGCATGGCTTCGAAAGCTCCCATATTGACCCATCGCTGAAACGCACGGTGCACCGCGCTCTTCGGCAACGATGGCGGGAGCTTTGGGAAAATCCTGCGAACTTGTCGGCGCGGTAAACGGCAAGACGTGCTTCGGCAATGTCTATGTCATAGCAGCGGCTCCTAAGTCCACGGGCAAGGGAGCGGCATCAAGCATTGCGAGTCCCCTAATCACGGCATCCGGGGAGATGGCGCGCGAGTTTCGGGAGAACGTCTTGCCTGACTTGAAGGTTGAAAGTCAAACGCTCAAACGCGAATCCGAAGACCTTTACAAGCAAATCACCAAGGGGGGCGTGACCGAAGCTGAAAAGGAAATGTTGAAAGCCCGGCTGGGAGAGAATCAGCGGAAGATGGATGCCAACGAACCGCTTCTAATCGCAACTCCTACTTACTAGGTAAGTAATACAACGAGTGAGGCAATGGCAATACAGTTCGCCCGGAATAATTGTTTTCTCTTCGCATTCAGCCCGGACGGTGGCGAACCTGTCCGTGTGATGATGGGAAAATACAACGACAAGGGCAAAGGAGATTATGACATGTGGCTTTCCGGTTATTCCGTGGAACCAATGCGGACAGACCGCGTACAACGTGGCGCGCTAGAAATTGTCCCGTGCTTGTCGGCGTTGCTCTTTTGCCAGCCTTCGGTTTTGCGGGAACTCATTACGAACGAGGAAGCTTTTGAACGCGGCCTGACGGCGCGGACTTTGCCTTTCATCGTGACACCGGACTTGAAGGAAGATGACGGTGTGATTCGCGGCATTGCTACTTCCACCGGCGAGCGATGGGACGCGCTTATTCGAGCCGTGCTTATGATGCGAGGCACTCCCGGCGACGGCCCGAAAGACCCAAAGCGCATTGTTTGTTCCGAAGGCGGGCGCGAAGTTTTCCGAGCGTTTCACAATGAGAGCATCCGGCTTCGCAACGGGAAGTTTCGAGACATCGAAGGCGAGCTTGGACGCTGGCGCGAAAATGCAATCCGGCTGGCGGTGGGGCAATGCGTGGCGGATGACTTGAATGCAACGGCATTATCCGAAACGCAGTCAATCCGCGCGGTGGAACTGGCGCGCTGGCTCGTGCTCTCGGCTTTGAACATTATGAATGCGGGCAGACAAAAGGCGCGGCGGAAGATTCGCGATGAAGTGCTTTCTTTGCTCGCAGACAGCCCGAAGGGAATCATCGCGGCCAACGTTTACCGGGCGCGGATCGTTGGCAACGCGGACGCAGCGCACAGCTTGCTTGCGACGATGGAAGCCGAAGGCGAGTTGAGCGGACGCGATGAGCAACCCAAAGGCGGCGGGCGCGTCACACGGATTTATACGAAGGCGAGAGAGTGAAAACAGCCCTTGGCCGCGTGTAGAACGTGCAGAACGTGCAAGACGCTTGCGAGTTGCACGAGATACACGAGTTGCAAAGGCATGTGCGCGGAGATTGAAAGCTCGCAACCCCCGGAAGACACGGCGCGATGACTCCGGGGCGGCTATACAGCCAAGCCCGCAGCGATGGCGGCGGTGTAGGTCTCTTTGATCTTCCGGGGGTGAAAGGCGACTTCATCACTCCATCCTGAATCTTCTTCAACACGACCGCCTGAAATGTCGCGTGCGTCCGGAATGCACCGCTCGCCAACGATTGATCGAGCAGGCGCGCCTCGACCATCCGGGCGTCCGCATAAAAAATCACCGAGGGCTTCTGCACAAAAGGATGATCCTCCTCGTTCAGAATCGTCGTCGTATCCGAGTGAGGCCGCTGCGTGGTGACGTTCACCATGATGGCCGCGTGCGTCTGCGGATTTGGCTGGGTGATGAGCACCCAAAGATGTTCCGTGTCCTGCCCCGGCTTCGGGAGCATGAAACTGTCACCCAACCCGGCCATGCCTCAATGCGTGGCGAGCACGAGATCGGTTTCTGACAGTTCGGCCAATTCGTCGTCCACTGCGGCAATTTCTAAGTCGCTCTTGCCGCCCGCCTTGAGGATGTCCCGATAGCTGATTCGGATGGCGCTGCCTTGCGGGTCTTTCCACTCGGGAAGTTTGTGGGTGAGCTTCACCAATTCCCAGCGGTTCAGGTGTCCGTGTTGCTTGAAAATCTCATCGAGCAACGCCTCTTCCGCATCGGAAAGCTCGTCGTTCCCGGCCTCGCCTTTGAGTTCCACTTCGTAATTGCTCGGCGCGGAAATGCTCTCGGCCCAAATCGAGGGGCTTTCGGGGTCGTCCCCATCGGCGGTCAGGTTGAGGACACGGCTCAAGACCGGCCCGCGATCCATCGACACGTAGCGATCGGTGCTGATTGGCCGGCCCCAGCGTAGCAACGCCTCACGATCCGCGAGGTAGAGAAGTTTGATGAGCTTCATGTAACTCATGCGCCCGCCACGCAGGCGCAGCAGGCGAGCCGCGGCTTGCGTGGCTTTTCTCTCGTTGAAGCGAAGGCGTGCGCTCATGGAATACTCATCTCAGGAACACCGCTCATGCGCAAGGGGGATGCCAGACGACAATGCCGCGAACGGCAAGCGGTGTCTGGATGCGATTGCAGGAGCCTTGGCAGTTGGCGCGTGGAGGCCGCGCGGGGATTTTAAGCGGAGCATCGCGCGCACGCGCGCGACGGCGAAGAATGCCACCAGGCTCGTCCACAGGAATCCGTGGATTCGCGACTCGCCCTCCGTCCGCCATGAGTTCCGTCAATTTCGGCGGGAACGGAAAAATCGCTTGGGCTGGCCTTCGATGGAATAGAAACGGGTGATGACGCCGCCGGTGCCGATGATGTTCGTCTCAAGCGTGGACCAGTTCGCAAGCCAAGCGAACCTGCTATCGGCTGCCGATTGCTCGCGCCGCTTCTTGAGCGAGAACTATCGGCCAATCAGTATTATCGAAGTAGCGCGGGTTTGATGCTTTGTAACGATGATAACGTTTAGCGAACTCTCGATTTAGCGGAGAGCTTTCGACACCGAGTGCTGGATATTCCGCGACGGCAAGTCTCTGAACGAACTCAGCGGTTAATGAGCGAGTAAGGTTCTGCGCTCTAGGAAAATCCAGCTTTCGTAAATGCACGATGGCATTGGCCACATTCTCTGCCTTGTCGAGTGCGGCATACATGGCAGCGAGGCTGTACCATCCATCTTTCAAATCGGGCTGTATTGAAACTGCCTTTTCAAAGGCACTGATGGCATCTTTGCTGTTGCCTAGCTTGGCAAATACCCATCCAAGATTGTACCATGCGCTGGCGTACGATGGATCGATTTCAACCGCCCTACGAAACGCTGCTGCGGCATCGATAAATCGCTCCTGCTGTCCGTAATCCCGGCCTGCATTGAACTGCTCTTTCGCGCGTCCTCGATTCTGGGTTCTCTGCTGCTCGATCGTTGGCTGCTCAGGCAATGTTGGTGCGGGAGCTTCGATCGGCTTCTCTTCTCGCGTGGGCGCTTTGGGTATTTCCGCTGGGGTTTGATGAGTCTGGGATTCAGCACGCGTTTTGTCGCGCTCAGGAGTGCTGTTCTCGGGCGGTGCTGTGCGCGAAGGAACTGTAGCACTGTCATCACATTGGCTCAGCAGCCCAACCAAAATGCACAAGCCTGCAATGACAATGCTTACAATTCCGCAGCCTGATGTAAACTTGTCAGGTGTTGGAGTTGTCGTGGCCGGCAATGTGGACTTCGCAGGTGCTTCAGTTGTAGGCGGTAATGTAGGGTTCGCAGGTGTTTCAGTTCTCGTTGCCAGTGTTTTGTATGCAATATACCCGGTGAGGGCCAGCGAGACGGGAAGTGCTAGGAGGACGCCGAGAATCGCGCCGGATATACCGCAAATCCAAAAACTTCGGTTAGCGAGAGTCGGGTGTTTTCGGCGTCCGTAAAAGTAAGGGATGAGTGCGCACACGACGCCGACCAACGCACCTGCCATCACTGAAATGCTCGTACTCGGGGAGAGTCCTTTTCCAATGACGCTGCCCGTCGCTGCGCCGATGAGAGCGGCAACACCGCCTAAAACTTCGATGGATTTGCCTTTCCCATTTCGTCCCGTCTTTTGAATCGAAGCGACTGGTAACGGTGACGGTGCTTCTGATGTTGTGGTTAGAGTGTCTTGGCTTGGCAGCGGAGCCAATATTGGTGGGGTTGCGCTCAGGAACGACCGTTTCTTTGTCTCCTGATTGGCTTCAGCAGGGAATGTAGGCGGACTTGGTGGCGGCGGCGCGACGGGTTCTGAAACGGCGATTCGCGGGATTGGCGGTGAGTGCGCTGGCTCGTCGGCCGCTGCAATGGACGGAGGCGGCAGCTTCCGATGAAACGCCATCACCCGCACCCACACCCAGCGCAGAGCCAGCCAGCACGCCGTAAGAAACGCAGCCGCAAGACCGCTCAAAATCATTTGACCAAGAGCCTCGTGCATCTTCAAGGGCTACGCCCGAACCGCCGGCACTGCCAACTCCAAAAGAGACGCCACCTGATACTCATGGCGATCTTCTCGCGGGCGAGTCGGTACCGATGGAAGTCGCGAAGACGGCGACGCCCACCTTTCAGAGCGATCAATCGGCAGCATTCGGAGCCACGGGCGAGACGTTCAGCTTCACGCTCACCGGCACTGCTGCGGTGCCCGAGCCCGCTGCGGGTGCGTTGCTCGCGTTCGCTCTCGTGTTCTTCGGCGCTGCCCGCAGAAAGATTTGAAGGACACAATCAGGTAATCGCCAATTGAGCGATGCCGCCCAGCGCGCCGCACAGTTCGGGGATGATCCAACGGGCGATGATCGCAGAAGGGGTGATTGAGCGGTCGCAAATCAGGTAATTTTGGACCGATACGCGCACGCGTACGCGCCAGCGGCGCAGAAAGGAAATCAGCCGACTTGGAACCGCTTGCTTTCCGAGTTGCTGCAAATCCCGGATGACTATGCAAATAGGCGGATGTTGGCGGAAATAGTCTTAGATAGGGTCTTACAATGACCGTCTTTTGCTCGTAAGTATCTAATAATCAATGGAGTGGAGGCGAGGGGAGTTGAACCCCTGTCCTGAATGCTTTCAACGCAGGCTTCTACATGTTTAGCCGGTCTTTTAATCTCAAGCTCCGGGTCGCGAATCGGCACGCATCCGGGGCTCCAGCGGCCACGAAATCGAAGTCACCCAGTGGCGCGGTCACACCGCCGCCGGGCTAGCCTACTGTCGTCGCTCTCACACCTAGTAGGCGTCGATGTGAGAACGTCGCGGTCAATTAAGCCGCGAGAGCGAGGTCTTCGTAGTCGTTCGCGTTTATTGTTTTGCCCGGAGATTTTACGTGGCCAACCAGGCTTCCACGACATGCCGCCTGCGTCTCGAACTATCAGTCGAAACCAGTACGCCCCCGTTTTTTTGGGAGGGCGCAAGATAGCGGGCGATGCGCGGGAGGCAAGCGGAAGATGGGACGAAAGCCGCGCTATTTTTCCGGCAGCGAATCGAAGTATTTCTGAATCGTCGAATGATAACCGGGCGGCACCTGCTCGGTCGCGATGGCCTCGCTCACGCGCTGCTTCACGTCGCGAATCGCCTCGCGGAAATCCTCCGCGCGCGCGCCGGTTTCGCCGACTTCGCTGGTCTTCCATTGCAGCAGCGTTTTGCCGCCCGCGAGTTTTGACTGCTCTTTCTCAGGCTTGAAATTCGTCGTCAGCGAATCGTCCTCGGGCGCTTTGCCACCGGCTCCGGGATTCCCGCCCGGACCCATGCCGGGGCCGACGATGTTTTTCTTTTGCAGCAGCGCGGCGTAGAGCGCGGCGTAGTCGCCCATGCCTTTGCAGTCTTTGCACGCTTCGCCATCGAGGCATTTCGCGTCGGCGAGGTGCTTCGCCATTTGCAGGTTCTTGAGCGCGTCTTCGAGCGATTGCAGATCCTTCATCGACTGCGCGAGCTTCGCCAGCTCCTCCTCGCTGAGATTCAGCGAATCCTGTGCGGCGGCGAGCGCCTCCTTGGAAAGCTGGCTGAGCTTCGCGAGGTCGAGCTGCTCCATCGCGCGCTTCAGCGCCTCGCTCGCGGGCGACGGCATCTGCCGTTTCAGTTCGTCGCTGAGCCCTGCGAGGCGCTGCATGAGCTGCTCCATCCCCGCGCGCTTTTCCGCGGAGTCGGGTTTTTCGGCGAGCGCCTTCATCTGCTCGCGAATCTCCGACATCTCTTTTTTCACCGGGGAAAGATCGCCCTTCTTCATCTGCTCACGCCATTCCTCGATTTGTTTGCGCTTCGATTCGTCGCCAAATCCCTGCGCACTTTTCTCGAACGCCTCCTTCGGCGTTTCGTTGCTCGCCTTGCGCCACAGTTCGCCGATGTCCCTTTGATGCTCGCCGAGCCGCTTGAGGTTCGCCTCGCGCTCGACCGGTTTCGCCGCCTGAAAAGTCTTCTCCAATTCCGCCAGCGCCTTCTCGACGCGATCGGTCTTCGGCGACTCGGCGATTTGCTCCGCGCGCAGCGCCGTGATCTTCTTCGTCTCGCGCAACCGCTCCTCCTCCTTCGCCATCTTGCGGCGCTGCTCGTCTTTTTTGAAAGGATCGAACTGCGGCAGAAAAAGCACGGCCAGAA